>NZ_JAERVL010000027.1 GCF_016745835.1 Caldalkalibacillus salinus
TATTATGAATGTTCAAACTTAATTAATGCAATGCTAGTGATCCTATATATCCTTACTATAGTATGACGACTCAATGTCAAGCACAGCCTCAGACATTTCCACCTCAACACCAACCTCGACAACCAGGTATTGAATCGTTAATGTACCCTAGACCGATCGTTGAAGATCCGGAGTATCAAGGTAGCGGAAAGCTGGAGGGTAAGGTCGCCATTATAACGGGAGGTGATAGTGGGATAGGAGCTGCGACGGCTATTGCTTTCGCCAAAGAAGGTGCCGATCTTGTGATTGCTTATTATGACGAGTATGAAAATGAAGATGCCTATCGTACCAAACAACGGGTTGAAGCGCTTGGTCAACAGTGCCTCCTTGTCCCGGGTGACCTACGTTACCCTACTCAATGTCAATATGTTGTCGATCTCACGCTAGAGCAATTTGGTCAGTTAAACATTCTGATTAATAACCACGCTGTTCAGTTTCCTCAAGCAAGTCTTTTAGATATATCCAATGAACAATGGGATGTCACATTTCAAACGAACATTGACGCTTTCTTTTACTTAACGAAAGCGGCATTGCCACATCTCAAAAAGGGGGATGCCATCATTAATACAGCTTCTGTCGTTACTTATGAGGGTCATGAACAGCTTATTGATTATACAGCCACAAAAGGTGCTATTATAGGGTTTACTAGAGCTTTATCTCAAAATGTCGTGCAGCAAGACATCAGAGTCAATGCCGTGGCACCTGGTCCGATATGGACACCACTCATTCCTTCAAGTTTTTCCGCAGCAGATGTTAGTACGTTTGGATTAAATGTACCGATGAAGCGAGCAGGCCAGCCGTTTGAGCTCGCCCCTGCATACGTATATTTAGCATCGAACGATTCGCGCTACGTGACGGGGCAGGTCATTCATGTCAACGGCGGGCAGATGGTCTCGTCATAGTATGTATGAAAAAAGCTTGTAGACCATGTACCCCTAAGGTACTATACGTCTACAAGCTCCTATACCTATATGATTAGTTAATCGTACCTATTAAACTTAATGTTAGCCTGTTGGCGTTATAAAAACTTCATTATTCGTCATCATCTTCGATGAGTGGATACACACCATTCTCATCGTGGTGTTCTTTACCCGTCACTGGTGGGTTGAACACACATACCATACGCATATCTTCCTCTGCACGTAGCAAATGCTTATCATGTTTGTCTAAAGCGTAAACTGTGCCCGCTTCAATCGGATAGACTTTGCCGTCTTCCGTTGTTTCTACTTCCCCTTTACCTTCGATACAGTAAACAGCTTCTAGATGGTTTTTATACCAGATGAATGTTTCTGTACCTGCTCGGATAATTGTATCATGGAGAGAGAAACCCATCCCGTCTTTTCTTAGTAAAAGTCTGCGACTTCTCCAGTTTTCACTATTGATATCATGTTCGCTTCCATTGACTTCACTTAATTTTACAATTTTCATGTCTTTTCACCTCATCGTTAGTTGTCATTTAAATAGGCTCATGTTTGCCACGTTTAGAACAAATGGTTTTCTCTAATTACTACTGTTTGCGAGAGACGACTGCTTGAACGCTATCGCGAAGGATATTAATCCCTTTATCTAGTCCTTCATCATCAATGATGAGTGGAATAAGAAGCTTCACAACTTCATCTTTTGGGCCAGATGTCTCCATGATTAATCCTCGTTGGAAGGCTTCGGCACATACTTCTTCTGCAATGCCATCAGCACCACAAGCAATCCCTTGCATGAATCCTCGTCCGCGTGTTTTGCCCTTCAATTGAGGGAATTCCTGAACGATCGTTTCTAAAGCCGTTTTGATCTTCTCACTTTTACGTTGAACGTCTTTAGAGAACACATCATCCTCCCAGTATGAGAGTGCCTCAGTTGCAGTGACAAAAGCGAGGTTGTTGCCACGGAATGTACCGTTATGTTCACCAGGGGTGAAAACATCATATTCAGGTCTCATTAGCGTAAGAGCTAATGGCAGACCGTACCCCCCGATGGATTTAGATAGACATATAATGTCCGGATTCAACCCTGCTGGCTCGAAGCTAAAGAATGTACCCGTACGGCCACACCCAGCTTGAATGTCGTCGACGATCAGTAGGATATCCCAACGACGGCATACTTCTTCGATGCGCTTCATCCATTCGAAATCAGCAGCATTAATTCCACCTTCTCCTTGTACGGTTTCCATAATAACAGCTGCAGGTAGATCTACCCCACTACCGCTGTCTTCTAGAAAACGTTCTAGATACTGCACGGTATCGCCTTGATCTAAATACTTATCAAATGGCATTGTGACGCTATGAGAAAGCGGAATTCCTGCTCCAGCTCTTTTGGTGGCGTTACCTGTAACGGCTAGAGAACCCACTGTCATACCATGGAAAGCATTTGTAAAGCTAATGATGTTCTGTCTTCCTGTCACTTTACGTGCAATCTTCAATGCACTTTCTACCGCATTAGTACCAGTTGGCCCTGGGAACATCACTTTATGGTCCATGTGACGTGGCGCTAAGATGACATCATGAAACTTCTGTAAGAAGTCTTTCTTAGCTTCCGTGGCCATATCTAGGCTGTGCGTGATATTATCCTCTTGGATGTACTCGATCAGTTTCTCCTTAAATCGAGGGTTGTTATGTCCGTAATTGAGTGCACCAGCACCCGCAAAGAAATCAATGTACTCTGTTCCTTCGGTATTCCAAATTTTATAACCCTTCGCTTTGGTGAAAATGGTAGGAAAGCTTCTGCAATAGCTTCTCACTGCAGACTCATATTGTTCAAAAACCTTCATTTCAGTTGATTGTTTGTCTAACACTGTCGTATCCATAGAGAGTTGTGCATACCTCCTAAGTATAATTTACACCCCGTTGTATGGGTATCTGAAAAAAGTGAACCTTGTTAATGTCTGAAATATTCGTCATTCTTTTTATACATAAACGTTACTTTTTTCTATGACATATAATCGTGCTGTTATCTTCACTAACTTTCGTTGTCGCAATGATACACTTCACTATTCAAGGATCCTATCCTAAAAAGGACCAATGCGATTGAGCATTTCTTTCTCATGTTGTTCGTCTGAATTCGGGAAAGCATCCTCTGGGAACAATTCGGTTACTTGGCAATGTGTATCCAAGTCACGTGCGAATTTGCGGAATAAAGAGAATGAGGGTCGATTCGATGGGGATATGGTCGCCTCAAGGAATTGTACATCATTGCAGGATTCCATTTTTATCAGCTCTTGAAGGAGCTTAGAGCCCAAACCTTCTCCTCTCATAGAGCTATCAACAGCTACTTGCCAAACAAATATGGTGTCGGGTTTTTCTGGTGGGATAAAAGCAGTTACAAAACCAACAATTTCACTGTCATTTTCTGCAATCACACAGGTGTTCTTAAAGTATTCACACATCATCAGATAACTATAGGAGGAATTGACATCTAACACCCCTGTCCTGCGCACTAAATCCCACAATTTAGCGCCGTCCTCCATAACTGGTTCTCTAAATTGAACCTTCGTTTTCCTCTCCGATTCTGCTACTATACCCATTACGAAAAATTCACCACCGACTTATTTTTTATCAAACACACATCGTACGTACCCTCTCCGTGTCATACTTAAACCTGTTTCAGTTGGACCAAGCTTGCGTACGTGTGCTTTGCGATTCCCATAATATAAATAACGCTAAGGGATGTCAAAATGGTTTGATGTACATAAACTATGATTAAATCGGCTCTCATACGCATGAGTCACCTGTGACCGTCATTTGTTAGTGATTGTTAGTGTAAAGTATCATTTCCTAGTATATATCATTCTAAAGTTAAGGATGTTGGACCATTTTAACGCATTTGGAACGTGTGAGTTATGCCATTACCTTTTAGTGGGAATAAATCTATCTAAGGCATGTTTTTGGACATTTCAATTATCTAAATTCGTTAAATTTCTTGACAAATCTGATTTAAGGTATTAGTTGGTTAAAGCGACACTCATAACCTTTCGCATTCGTTTGAGCATCATAAAACAAATTAAAGCTTAATAAAATCAAAAACCCCTTGCCACTCTGTTTTCACATTTAGTGACAAGGGAGCTATTGTTCTTTGTCATCCAATTCTAGGAATGTCCTTTCTCAAAGCGCTTCTTTTTCCGGTACCTCTACTGTATATCCCTTCTTAATCACCGGGTTCATATCTTTATACCCCACCCAGGGCTCGGAGATGACATAAGGTTCAGACTCTAGTATTTTTCGCGCTCTAAACCGATTACCTTTTTTCAACTCTTCTATTAATGTATGTAAATCGTTCCTATTGATCAACAACACACCGTTGACGGCTGCTAGTTTTTCACTCGTCTTAGTGAAGGTTGACGTGGTGAGAACGATCGCTTTCTTCGCTTGGTAATACTTCATGGAGGTATATATCTCCTGAATGGCACTAATGCCGACAAGATTATCAGGTGCTTGCCGTTTGGCTTGAATGACGTTTCTCACTCCTTTTGAATCTGTGAAAATGAGATCAGCACCAAAATCCCTACTTTCAGCTGTCAAATTGACATCGGAATAACCGAGTTCATTTAGTAGTACGTAAAGGTACAATTCAAATTGGCGTCCATCTAGCTGATCAAGCCGCTTAATGTTTAATTTATACGGGTTAAACGTATAACGTTTCTTGTTTCTACGCTCTTCTCGTTTGGCGAATAAGTAAATGAATATAATGACGAGTATAATGACGGTAAGTGTCACGATTAAATCATAACTGTGCATGGTACTCCCCCTAAAAATCCCTTTAAAAATATAAAGCGTGATATATGTCACCTTGCTTATTGCTTACGGTACGCTCTTCTCTCCGCATATAACACACACTTTTCACACACATGTATGATTTTATCATCATCATTAAGATATTGGCGTGGGTGTGACGTCCGCTTTTTACAAAACGCGCAGCGCTTGCCAAATATAAAACCTAACATATCTTCCCTCCTCATCCCAGCTTCTATTTAAATGATTCGACACCATTCTTCCACATCCGTGTATTGATCTCCTTCTTTTTATAGTCATAAAGACTCATCTGTTGACATTGATATAATCACCACTATCATATCCATCGCATTACATTTGTGTTCTATATGGGTATAAGAACTTACACGATGATGAGACTTATGACCTACAACCGAACTGTATGAGGTCGAAAACTTTTCTATCATCGACATCAAGAGCTGACATTATTTTCTATTCATACAAGATAGAATAAATGTAGTCTCGATCAAATAGATTCGCAACATGATCACCATGCATCTCTAAATAATCTCTTATCGATTGAGACTAAAAAACGACGCTTGAAGGAGTGACTTGTATTGACTCACACGTTCCACCAGCGGCTTAGAATTTGGATCAGTCTCTTGGGAGTCGTGGTACTTCTACTATCTACTATGGGTGTCCCTCCAACGACTGCAACCGATGAACCTGCTATAAATCCTGAGAACCACTTTTTGGACAACGCACCTCAAAGCACCACCATGGTTCGTTTAGAGCTGCCTGATCATGATGCGCTCAACCAGCTGTTAGACATGGGCATCGATTTGGCTGAGCATTTACACGAACATGAAGGCGAGGGCTACGAAGTTGACGCAATCGTCACTGAGGCTGAACGAGAGGAGCTAGAAGACTTAGGGTGGGTGTCAGATACTATATACTCACAACAGGCTTGGGAGGATAACCTTGCTACCCGAGAACAACAGATAGCAGAAAATGAGGAGATCCTTTCCACCGAAGACGACATCAACATTCTTAGAGCTGACTACTTTACAAATCATAGTGGCACCTTCCTCTATGTTGAAGCCAAATCAAGCGCCGGTTCAGTGTCTCAAGTGCTCCTTACAGCTCACTGGACAGAAGGTGATGAAGAACACAACGTCACACTCAATCGTAAGGTGGACGCAGGAGAGTATATGTATCATACCATGCTGGTCCCCGTCGTTGAGGTTCCAGAAACTGTACGTGTCGAAAGTAGCTTAGGCGCCGAAGCGGAAGAACAAGTGAGTGAGTGGCTTGGTGCAGGTGAACCGGACGAGCCATCTAAACATTATGTCTCAGATTTCATTGATCATTACATGACACCGACAGAACTGACAGAACGCATTGAAAGTCTAGCTGAGGAATTTCCATCTTTAGCAGAAGTGGTCACCCTCCCCCACCAATCTAACGGGTATCGGAGACATGCCCAAGCATTATTTGGTACAGAACCAGCTAATGCCTTTACGCTGACTTCATTACTTTGGGGACACGAAGGAGGCAATGACATCACCGTCGAGGTGAACCATAATCGGGAAGCAGGACAATCTTTGTTCATCGAAGTTGAGGATGAGCAACACATCATCGTTACGCTTGAAACGGATGACAACGGAGAAATCGTCACAACAGCCCATGATCTCGTAGAAGCCCTCAACCTTGAAGCCAATGATCTCGTGACTGCTTCTTTATATCGGCAACAAGACGGAAAAGGTATCGTCGTTCCACAGGAGAGAAGCCTTAGTGACAACCTTAACGCATCGGAAGAGATTTCACGTGAACCTTTTGATATCAAAATGCTGCGCATTGGACGGGACCGTGATGGGTCCAAACCTGGCGTTTTCGCTTATGCCCAAGAGCACGCCAGAGAATGGGTCACACCATTGGTGACCATCGAAGCGGCAGAGCGCTTACTTCGTAACTATGCTCACGATCCCGATACGCGAAAGCTCGTTGATCACTTAGATATCTTCTTAATACCATCTGTCAACCCAGACGGGTCACATTACAGCTTTTACGATTATACCTGGCAACGTAAGAATATGACAAACTATTGTGACGAAGCGTTGTCAGACCCCACGTTGCGTGACACCTGGGGCGTTGACCTTAATCGTAACCACGAGGTAGGTTCCATCTATAACGGCTACACTGGTGCGTCAACAAATTGCACAAGCGCTGTTTATGCAGGACCAGACTATAACTCTGAACCGGAAGCACGAAATTTGATCTGGGTTGCGGAACAATTTCCTCACATTTCTTTTGCCATGAATATTCATAGCTACGGCGGTTACTTTATGTGGCCACCAGGCGCCTACAAAGCTGAAGGCAGAGAAACGTTAGAGCGTCCAACAGCAGGTCAAGAAGCGTTTTTCTGGGCAGCTTCCGAACATATTCTCTCATCGATACAGGAACATAGAGGTACCGTCATCTTACCGGGACGCACGGGGCCTATTCCAGACGTATTATACTCCGCTGCAGGGAACTCAGCTGACACTTTATGGTATAACCATGACATTTATGCTTGGAATTTTGAAGTGGGCGCCGACCTATACGATGAAGAGGCAGAACGTTGGCGTCCTGTTGGTTTTCAACCGCCGTTTGAAGAAGGTCATGAGGAAGCAATGGAATTTGCGAACGGACTGATCTCACTATTTGAGGTCGCCTACAACTACGGAAAAGACAATCAACCGCCTAAATCTAGTATCACACCTGGCAAAGGAACGTACGACGATGAGGTAGAAGTCACATTTGAAACGAGTGAACCTGCTACCATCTATTATACGTTAGATGGAAGTCGGCCAACTTTTGACTCGGAGAAATTATCCGTGAGCGGTTTACGCGAAGGACAAGAAACACTGACGATCACTGACACAACGACCATTCAATGGTTTGCCGTTGACGCCAGTGGCAATATTGAAAGAAACTACGACCCGTACGGAAACGGTCAGAACTTTCATTCAGAAACCATTACAATTATCAATACGAAAAACGCCACGATGCCATTTTATCTTTATTAACGCCGCTAAAAAGACAATTAAAAAACATACTTAGATAAGCTAAAAACACCTCCCCATTCTTACGAATGGAGGAGGTGTTTTGATTTGAGCGGTAGATAGCTTAATAGACAAAAGATTGATAAATATCATAGTATAGTTGCCGGTTGTTATTGTTTCGCTTCTACCATAACATTTTCTTCTTGCTTATACGCTTTGGTGACCAGTGTATAAGCCATCATAAATAGATTACCCACAACCCAGTATAATGATAGTGCTGAAGGAAAGAACCAAGCGAACACCGTTACGGATATAGGTAAGGCAACTAATAAAAACTGTAAGATTAAGTGATCCGTTGATCCAGCAATTTTTTGTTGGAGAAAAGTAGTAAACCCTGCCAACAATGCAAAGCCCCAGAAAGGTTCTCCTAATTCGACCCCGAAAAACTGATGGCCTGGAATCATGTCATGGCGCCTGATGGCATGAAGCAGGGCAATAATGATCGGCATCTGGATGAACAACGGTAAACATCCCACGGCGGGGTTGACTTTATGTCTTTCAAACAGCTTCATCGTTTCCTCGTGCGCAACCTCTTCGTCTTCATACTTTTGACGTATCTCTTCTATCTCAGGTTTGAGTGCCTGCATCTTTTGTGACCCACTTCTTTGTTTAATCGTAAGCGGTAAAATAACGAAACGGATCACAATAGTCAGAATAACAATCGCCCAACCATAGCGGTCATGCGCCTCTTCCCCTGTTGGATTCATGGTCTGAGCGATGTATTCAAGCGACCATGCCAGTGGATAGACAAAGAAGCGATCCCACATTCCACCGTCCGCTTTTATGGGTTGATCGAGATTACATCCCGTTAAAACGAATAAAAATATGAATAATAAAAATAAGCCTAAATATTTCCGATTCAAGTCGCGTTGCCCCCTTGCTCAGACATGGTATCATTTAGATATGAATATTTTATCACAAATGTTGGAAAGATGGACGTTGGTTTTACAAAACTGAACTAGAAGTCCTATATTTTTTACAGGAGGAGTATACATGGACCTGAACAGTATTCTATCATTTTTAGGTGTTGCGATATTACTCACCGTCATGCCCGGTCCAGACATTTTGTTTGTGATGGCCCAGAGCATGTCCCAAAACAGTAAGGCAGGTATAACAACGGCGTTAGGTTTGTGTACTGGCCTCGTCGTCCACATTACAGCAGCCACTGTTGGTATTTCTGCTTTGATCTATCAATCTGCTATCGCCTTTGCTATTGTCAAATATGCTGGGGCTGCCTATCTCCTATTCTTAGCTTGGCAAGCATTCCACGAAAAAGAAACAGACGTGTCATTTGAACAGCAAGAACCCAAGATGAGCAATAAGCTATTTCGAAAAGGCGTGCTCATGAATCTACTCAACCCAAAAGTGTCTTTATTCTTCCTTGCCCTTCTTCCTCAATTCGTGCATCATGAAACAGGGTATGTTCCTGTACAAATGTTGCTATTAGGCTTACTTTTCTTAGTGCAAGCTTTTATTGTATTTTCTCTCGTCAGCATTTTTTCATATAAGGTCAAAGCCTTATTATTGAACAAGCCTGTCATCATGGGTCGTATTAATATTGTCAAAGGCGTGTTGCTGGCGATGATCGGGTTACAAATCGCATTGAGCGAAAAATAATGTTTCGTACATTTAACAAACAGAGACAACAACTAGAGGGTGTGATACGTTGAAGGACATAAAAAAAATCCTATTCTATGCTTTACTTGGATTAATGGCCGTTGGCTTTGTCTTCGGCACAGGGTTCCAAGGTCAGCGCGTTGAATCTCATGATGAACTAGCACATGCTTTTCCCATGAAGACGGGGTTCCCGTTTAAATTTGCAGAATTGCGTTACCCACATATTGATCCGCCCTTGCCATGGACTTACAGTGGTAACTGTTGTTCATTCTACATGACATCTTGGATTCATTTTTGGTTGTCTGTTGCCGTTGTATTTATATTTCTCCTTGTGATAACGAAGATAACAATGACCTTAATAAGAAAATCTGAGCAATCTTAACACAAAAAAGGATGGCCCTGACCATCCTTTTTTATAAACTGAAGGCCAAAATGCTACTAATCACAACACCTAAACGTTCCTCACTTAAGCCCTCGTAATATAGCGTTCCCGTTCTCTGATACCCGTACAATTGCCGCTCGTTTTCGTTCTGCTTCAGCTCCTGCCCCCTCAGGTACAAAGTACGTTTCGATACCATACGTGAAGCGGTCAGCTCCCTGGTATCGTCCAGTTATCCATACATCACCCGTTTGTGGCGTATATGATCGGTTAACCATCCCTTTATGGCGATAAATATTCGCGTAAGTGTAAAAACCTTGTTCATCCTCTCTTAGTAAGAGTTGTACCTTATCTTTTACACGTATATTTTCGTTCCTGACATCAATGTTAGATATGTCGTAGTTTAAGATAACATAATCGCCTTGCAAAAGGCTCCTCGGATCTATGGGTGCTAAGGCTAATGTAATCTCTTCTCCTCGTCTATAATCATATACATTAACGGCGATGCTCATTGATAAAATAACAAATTGTAAAATGACCAATGCTCCTATAAGTATCTTCTGTATGGTTACCTTGCGCCACAGCTTACCGGGGCGTCCATCGGTTACATCACCATCGTTTTCGTCCTGTAACGGTGAGTACACGAGATATGATAGAAACGGATGCCTTTGATCGCTTTTCCTATCTAGGTGGCGTAACTGTGCTTCGCCTAACTGTCGATCCAACCACAGACCAACCGCCAAAAAGAGGATGGACAAAACCAATAAAGCGATAGACTTGTGTAGTAATAGCCACAACCAATCATAGTATTTCACCCCAAGGAAAAACACCCAGAACCCTAGTGAAAACCAGAATAACAACGTCTGATGCGTTTTGTTATAAAAATAGACGAGGGCTGTAAATATAATAAAATAGCCAGCGTCAATGACGATATACCATTCAGGATGTGAATGCATCAGTGCTGCCAGCATAGCAACACCAAAGAAAAAGAAAGATAACCCCTTCAATCTATATGCTTTTAGACGTTCCCCCCGACCAAGAAGGTACGCGACACAATTAAATGCAGCGAGACATAATTGTGCCGTGAGTTCATGTATGCCCATTACTTCGATTAACATGGCATAAAATGCGATATTAATAAATAAATAAACGAGTATCCGAGCATAAATGGATGGGCTGAGAACCCAACACACACCGTAGATTAAGAGTACAAGTGGTCCTAACACAGATCCTGATATGACGAATGGAATCAAACTAACGACTAAGCCCGCAAATAAAAACGTGTATCCCACCATTGGAGGTATTCTGCTGAAAGACAGAACGGCAAGCACACACATACATAAGCCTAAAATGATGTAAATGAGCCACTCGGTGATATCGAGTATCATATAGAAAAAGCCAATCACACTAAGCAGTAATATGACGGTTCCTACGACAGAAGAAACGACAACGAATCCTCGTTTCCACAGTGACGAATGGATACGCTTAAACACCCATACACTGAACACGAGAAAGACAATCAAGCTTATGATGACAAAATAAACCAGGTCTCCATGAAAGTAGCGAACAATCCATTCTATAAGCCGGAAGAAAACATACACGGACAATAAAATGGTCCAAATGATGAACATAGGGTTATGATGTCTCCTTTTAAGGAGGTACCCTTGCCATAATAGGTAACCTATAAAAAATGCGTTCAACACATATATCCAACTGCTTGTGAAATGGACGGTTGACGTGCTCCAAATGAGCATCAGGATACCCACAATAAAACTGACATATTGTAAAACTTTATGACGAACGAGGGCGTAACAGAGTAAGTTTAAAAGGCCGAGCGCAGAGAAAATGAAAATCCGCTGTACATCGTCCCAGTAATAGGTATAAGCGCTTGGAAAGAAATAAAAGTAGTAACTGAGATGAAAAAGGACATAGGATAACAAAAGATAAAAGGGATGTTTGCTTACCCAAGCAAATCCAAGCGACGGGATCAGCCATAATAAAAATAAGATATAACTGTCTGCATGTGAATTATAAATTTGACCGACGAGTGCTAGACTAGCCCCAAATGCCAACGAACCCGCCATGAATAACCAAGCCGCCAACTGTTTGTGCCTATTGAAACTGACATTAAAAATCGTACTCAGGACATAGATGAAGGCTAAAAGGGAGACAGAGAAACCTAACTTTTCTATCCTTGCGAACCCCTGCCAGTTAGCGGCTATAAAATAGATGGCCGACGCTAGTAATAATCCAATGGATAATATGTAACTCATGCGGGAGGCGTGTATCATATCATGTATCAGTGTCCTTTCTTGTTCAATTATTTCATCATGCTTCACTAACATATTACGCTACCACATGCTTCTCTATCACATGTTTCTCTACCACATTTTTCTCAACAGCAACTTTCGTCATCAGAACTTATCGGACATACCTGTTTTCAATACTACTATTTTAACTTTTTAATACTCAAGGCCAAGGATGGCGTTTACCCCTTCATTATAATAGTGCTTTTCTAAGGACATCACCGTGACCAAATCCGCTTGGTCTAATAGCGCGGATTGAGCGTTACGACCGGTCACAACGACGTCCATACTCCGTGGTCTCGTACGTATCGTGTCCAATACATCCTGAAAGGGCAGGACATCAGCTATAGGAAAACGGTTAATAGCCAAAGCGTTGTTTAACTCGTCTAAGATCACGAGGTTATACTCCCCTGATTTGATGATATCCTTAGCAAATGTCCACGCTTCACGGAGTGCTTCACGGTGAACATCAGGCGTTTTGGTCCACGTGAATCCTGCGCCCTTTTGGTACATATCAATACCGATTTTCTGGAACATGAGATGTTCTCCATACGTCCGCTGTGGAGACTTAATAAATTGTATGACCACCACACGTTTGCCTCTCCCTGTTGCTCGTAGCGCTAGTCCCAAGGCGGCTGTCGTTTTTCCCTTACCGTCTCCAGTATAAACGAGTAACTTCCCTTTTTCATTCCGCTGCTGATGACTGATCTTGTTCTGGTGATTGGTCTTGTGCTGAGTGTCCGACTTGGAAGGCTCTTCTACCTCTTGATCTTTCCATTGAGCGTTCTCTATATGTTTAGGTTCCATTATAACATCACAGCCTTTTCAAACCATTGTATTTTCTCACGTAGCCGAACGACTTCACCGACTAAAACGATGGCAGGATGCGTGATTTGATTCCGCTTCACTGCCTCTTCAATCGTAGCTAAATCTGCTATCACAGTCCTCTGGTCCGGCGTCGTCCCCCACTGTATAACAGCCACTGGCGTCTCTTCTGACTTGCCATGGTCTATCAGTTTATGGCAAATATGCGCAAGATTACCAACGCCCATGTAAAACGCAATGGTGTCACTCCCTTTTGCTAAAGCCTCCCAGTTCAATTCATCCTGGTCCTTATCCTCTCTACCATGCGCGGTCACGATCGTAAAAGAAGAGGCGTGGTCACGGTGCGTGACGGGTATTCCCGCGTAAGCAGGGGCTGCAATACCTGCTGTAATGCCAGGCACAATATCGTAAGGGATATCATGGGCAGCTAATATTTCTGCTTCCTCCCCAACACGACCAAAGACACAAGGATCGCCGCCTTTTAAACGAACGACAACCTTGCCTTGTTGACTCTTCTCTATCATCAGCTGATGAATGTGTTCTTGAATCAGCGCATGCTTTCCTGGTTCTTTGCCACAATAGATAAACTCGGTATCCTCACTGGCATACTCTAGTAATGATGTGTTGATGAGACGGTCGTATAGAATGACCTCTGCTTTTTTGATACATTCCATACCATAAACAGTAATTAATTTTGGATCTCCTGGCCCTGCACCTACAAGATAGACTTTTCCATTTTTCATTTGTTTCCCTCCACTCAACCAGTCTTGGTCTAACTTTTCTCTGCTCTACAACTCTAGTTATCTACAGATCGCTCTTAATTTACCCTACTAAACTACCGGACATCGGTACCTGCACTATGCGTGATAAGCGCTAGAAAACGTGCTTCTCTTTCTTCGTACGCTTTTTCTTTTGTTAATCTTAGATACTCATCGTCAAGTAATGCTTTTAATATCGCCTCTCTCACCCTCTGATCAGTGACCTGCTCCTGCACTCTTTTTCTGGACTCATATAAAAAATCGAGGTAGTCTTCATAAGACGCATCATATCTTTCGGATAACGCTTGTTTGATTTGTCTTGCTAGTCCTGGGCTGGCACCTGAAGTCGAGACAGACAAACGTAACCTACCCCTCTCCAACGTAGAGGGGACTGTGAACGTACTCTTTGCTTGGTTGTCCACGCAGCATACAAATTGATCAGCTTGCGTTGCGCGCACCACGTGCTTATTCACGTTGGCATCATCCGTCGCCGCAAACACTAATGTCGCCCCTCGAACATCCTCCGGTTCAAACGTTTTTGGCTTCCAAGCTAATCTTCCCTCGTCTACCCATGTCTGCATATTAGGGGTGATCCTAGGACTTACAACGGTCAAATAAGCCTCCGCATTTAATAGCTTATTGATCTTTCTCTCTGCCACCGAACCGCCACCGATCACAACCACTCGCTTCCCACTCAAATACAACGTCACCGGATAACCATCAGACAACTACGCCACCCCCTTTCCCCTTGCTCTAGTTTGTCGATACGTTCGCGGCAGAAAAGGTCGCCATTTCTTTCAGCATGCTTGTCGCTGATAAGAGTAATGGAAAAGCGACAGCCGCACCGCTCCCTTCTCCTAAGCGCAGGTCTAGATCTATCAACGGTTCCTTACCTAGTAAATGGAGGACCAAATCATGCCCCGGCTCTGCTGATCGATGACTGTTCAGCATATAATCTGTACTTCTTTTGACCAACAACTTAGCAATAAGAGCAGCGGTGCCACAGATATATCCGTCTAGTAGAATGGGCACGCGATATTTTGCGGCAGCTAACATCGCGCCGGCCATACCCGCAATCTCTAGTCCCCCCACCTTACTCAAGATATCGATCGGATCACGCTTGTCGGGTCGACCACGTTCAAGGGATCGTTCAATGACGTTTTGTTTATGCCTTAATTTTGCCTCTGGTATGCCTGTCCCTCTTCCCACCAACCGTGAGACGTCTTCCCCACTGAGGGCAGCCAACACGGCACTACTTGTCGTCGTATTACCGATGCCCATCTCTCCTACAATTAAACACCCGATGCCTTTGTCTTGTATCATTTCCTTCGCTTGTTGGTAGCCAATCTCTAACGCTTGTTCCACTTCTTCACGCGTCAGCGCATCTTCTATAAACATATTCCGAGTGCCGTGGCGCACTTTTTGTCTCACGAGACCGGACGCATCAATATGACCGGACACCCCGATATCCACAACTTCTAATACAGCGCCTATTTGCTGGCTAAAGACGTTAATCGCTGCCCCACCCTGTAAAAAGTTACTTACCATCTGTTTGGTCACTTCCTGCGGAAAGGCTGAGACACCCTCGGCCGTTACACCGTGATCAGCGGCAAATACGATCACGCCTGGGGGAGTAACCGTCGGAAAGGCATCCGCCCTCATCTCCGCTAATTCAATGACAAGAGATTCGAGGCGGCCTAAACTCCCTGGCGGTTTTGTGAGTGTATCCAAATAATCACTTGTATGTCTTCCTGTATCCTTATTCAGTTCAGGAACGGTAATATCATAGAATCGACTCATGCGGGTCGGGTCACCTGCCTTCTGTTTTTTTAGTCTCCTATGAAGGGATGGGTCTATTAACGGTTTTAAAGGATGATTAACTGTTGTCTACAGACATATTTTTTCCCCCTCTTTTACTTGCAATGTCGTCATCATTCTTCATATATTTGTTAATCACCTCAAGTTGCACATGGGACCTGACATGAGCGGCTAGTCTATCAAAAGCGGATGATTTCAACTGTTGAAATAAAATAGAAGGTTCATCTTTCCTCGGTAGGCCACTACATGCCCGTCTCTCATTAAGAAAACCTGTACGAAAGTGGTCATTGTCAAATATCCCGTGGAAATAAGTGCCCCAGACACGTTCGTCAACAGATTTCAAGCCATCTCCTCGTCCATCCATTTCAATGAGCGGTGAAAAATGTGAGCTCGCGCTACCTCGCTGATTGTCATATAAGATATGGGCCTGATGAGGCTGATTATGATGGGTGTGTCTGTCAACCATTTCAGATAGGCCCATATGTATTTCGTATCCCTCAATGTCATAGGAAGTGTGTCCAAATTGGAGCCGACCTTGAGAGCGAATGGTGGTTTTTTCTTTGGTTAGTGTTGTCTTGATTGGCAAGAAGCCGAGCGCTTCTTCTTGTACGCGGGTGGATTCAACCGCATGGGGGTCAGCAATCGTTAATCCTAGCATTTGGTATCCCCCACAAATACCGACGATGGCTGTACGCTGCTCTCTGTACAATGAGCTTAATTTTTGAATAAAACCATGATCTTTAAGGTAGATCAAATCCTCTAGCACATTTTTGCTCCCCGGTAAAATGACAACATCAGGGTGCCCCATATCCGCAGCATGTGTTATAAAGCGCACGCGGCAATCAGGTTCTAGCCTGAAAGGATCTACGTCGGTAAAGTTAGATATTTTGGGGTAGCGAATGACCACAACGTCAATGGTATCATGCTCACTTACCCCCTCCGTTGGGGAGATATGATCACTTTGCCCTTTGTCATAGTGGTCAAGGACAAGAGAGTCCTCCGCTTCGATATTAAGATTGGGCAGGTAAGGAATCACCCCGAGCACCGGTTTGCCAGTATAATTCTCAAACCATTCTAATCCGGGCTCCAACAGCTTAATATCACCATGAAATTTGTTGATGATAACCCCGATTACGCGCTCCTTCTGCTGTGGAGACAGGAGTTGTAACGTCCCTACTAAGCTTGCAAACACGCCTCCTCTTTCAATATCCCCTACTAAAATAACTGGGGCGTCGGCCAGTTCAGCTACGCGCATGTTCACCAATTCACGATCATTGAGGTTTATCTCAGCGGGACTTCCCGCCCCCTCTATCACGACTCTATCGAACGATTGGGCCAATGACTGAATCGATTGTTGTATCAGGTTCAGGCCACGCTCGTAAAACGTTTCTCTGTATTCCCCTGCTTGCATATTCTTGTATGGTTTGCCGTGGACCACGATCTGGGACTCATGGTCACGGCTCGGTTTGATGAGGATCGGATTCATATCCGTCGTGGCAATCGTACAGGCTGCTTCTGCTTGAACCCCTTGCGCGCGACCAATCTCTTTGCCGTCTAAAGTAACATAAGAGTTGAGGGCCATGTTTTGGGACTTGAATGGCGCTGTCCGGTAACCATCCTGGGCAAAAATACGACAAAACGCCGTTACTAGGACACTTTTTCCGGCATCAGAATGTGTTCCCTGTATCATTAAAAACTGGGCTTTGCTCATCTACTCGACACTCCCTTTTCTCACTCTTCACCCTCTTATACATTGTTCCATGTTTCACTTTCAGCTTTTGTTCGCTTGTTCAGCTTTTATTCGCTTGTTCAGCTTTTGTTCGCTTTCTTTTTTGGCATACTCTGATCCAATGCTTGACGAGAGAGGGATTAGAAGCGAAGTGTAGATGCGTATAGCCCGCTACGAGATGTGGCAAGACATAACCTTCTTGTTTTAAGCCTCTGAGCCCTTGACTGGTATAAGCGTAGGGAAAGTGGTCTGTCGAGCTATTTGCTGTGAAGGTGGAATAATGAAATTCATGGCCTTTGGCACTCATGCCCTGTGGAAGTAAAAAGTTTGGTTCTATTCCGGTCACTTCTCGGTACCCCAATGCGGCTAGACGGGTTTGCATGGTGACACGACCAGGGATCACCCCTACCATCTCATATACGTCTTGGTCTGTCGTTTCGATGCTATCAGTGAGATACATAAAACCGCCACACTCTGCTAGTGTCGGAAGGTCATCCTTAATCGCTTGTCTAATCGACGCTTTCACTTCCGTGTTTTTTGCCAAATCAGAAACAAATTCTTCAGGAAAACCACCCCCTAAGTATAAACCATCGATACCATCTGGTAAGGTCTCCCCTCTCAAAGGGGAGAATTCAACTAGATCCGCGCCATACTGTTGCAAGAGTTCGAGGTTCTCTGGGTAATAAAAATTAAACGCCGCATCTCTAGCAATGGCGATGGATACTGAAGAGCTTGAAGAGCTATCTCTCTCCTGTTCAGACGGATGGAATAGAAGATTTGTTGCCTCAGGTTCTACAGGAGGTGCTGTTGCGATCTCCAACAGGAGATCTATGTTCACGGTCTCTCGTAGACGGTTACCCAACGATTGAAAGAATGCATCCAATTCTCCCCTCTCAATCGCGGGCACGAGACCTAAATGACGTTCAGGCATGTCAATGTCGGCCTCTCTTTTCATATACCCTATAACAGGCACATCACATTCTTGTTCAATGGCGGCCTTTACGAGCTTGTAATGACCTTCACTCCCCACTTGATTGGCGAAAACACCTGCAATGTTCACCCCTTCAGACAACGTTTGGAACCCTTTCACAATCGCCGCTGCACTTCGAGCCATACTGGCACAATTGACGACAAGCAACACGGGACTTTGCAATAGTTGACTGATTTCTGCTGTACTTCCGGTGTTTTTAAGGGGGTCTTTACCGTCGTAAAATCCCATCACACCCTCTATGATAGAGATATCTGCACCGACACTCCCACGCTGATAGATTTCCTTTACCGTATTATGCTGAAGCATCCAACTGTCCACATTACGTGACGCTCGACCAGTGACCGCCGTATGGTAAGTCGGGTCTATATAATCTGGCCCGCATTTAAATCCTTGTACGGTGTAGCCTTGTTGCTTTAAAGCTGCCATCAGTCCTACTGTGACGGTCGTTTTACCGACCCCACTTCCTGTGCCAGCGATGACGAGTCTCCGTTGTCCCATATGATAAACCACCTCTTAAAATGTCTTAAATGTCTTAAATGTCTTAAATGTCTTAATAGAATAAGCGTAAGTAAATGTAGTATCATATCCACATTTATTTGAAACAATTTAACTATTATATTTACCATGTATAAGATATATGTTCCATCTTTATGGTAGATTTCCTACCACTTTCGTGATAAAAAATGGCCTGAATTGGTGAAGCTTTAGGCAAAGGAAAGCACGCCAACGGATAGGGTCATATTGCCTTTTTTCTTTTTCACTAAAGCAAGTGACCTATTATGCCCCTCATTTGGACCCTCATTTCGGCAGTATAATCGACAAGCAGGTTCACTCACACCGTACGCTCCGGTAAACTTGTATACGGTCTGTGACGGTTCTTCTATCTCAACCTCATTCAACGCTTCAGGCGTATAATAGTGAAAATCCCAGGCGTGTTTCTGCACAACTGCTCTGAGACCTACTTCGTCTTTTTTTAAGTCAATAGTACAGACCGCTTTGACACTTTTAATTGAAAAGTTAAGTTCATCGAGGGTCTCGTGTATGGTCGCTTCGATTTCATCGCTGGTTGTGCCCTTATTGCAGCCAATGCCTAGGACAATGACTTTGGGTCGATAAAGAATCCCGTTATCTAGTAAAGTACGTTCTTCCTTAGAGAGGTGGCGATGGGTAATGATAAGCGTGGCATCCGGAGGTTCTGCCAAAGAAAGGACCTCCTGGGGTGAATGATACAATTTGATGTGCTCTGGGAGCGGACGATCATGGGGCCACCAGTGTCTCTCACCAGACTCTTGTATCACGGCAATACGTTCTTCATTTACCACAGCTGCACTCACTGGCGTCAGTTTTTCCGCCGACTCCCAAGTCCAACCGAATGATTGACCAAAGATGTCAACAGGGATGGTTTGTTGCACATCAGAAGCGGTCGTGATCACAGGTGTCGCCTTCAAAGCTGCTGCAATCTCTCTTGTAAGGGCGTTGGCCCCTCCTAAATGACCGGATAATACACTAATCACAAATGCGCCCTTATCGTCAATGACCACCACACCCGGGTCTGTTTTTTTATCCTTTAATAGCGGCGCAATCATCCTCACCACCGCACCAAGAGAAATCACCAGGACAATACCCTGATAATGCTTAAAAAGCGTCGGTAATAAACGTCTCACACTCCCTTCAAATAATTGAATATGAAGCTCTGCTTCATCACCTTGTTCAAACTTGCTCATATAATACAGGTCGGCGTGAGGGTCGGTCTGTTGGAGTTGACGTGCCAAAGCGACCCCATGCTTCGTAATGGCCACAACGGCGATCGTTCCCCGCTGTTCTATCGTTATATCCGTCTCGGTGGCTAATTGGATGGTCATTGTTCTGTTTTCACTCCTTGGCGAAATCCGTGCGTAAAAGTTTGATCATAAAGTTTGGAACGATACGCTTTCTTGGAAATATCGGGATCGAGTGCCCACCCAGCTAAAATCATGGCTTGCTTTCTAATCCCGTTTTGAGCCATATCTGTATCTAAATTCTGCAATGTCGTTCTTAAAATAACTTGGTCTGGCCACGTTGCTTTGTACACGACCACGATAGGGGTTTGCTCTGACCACCCGGCTTCCAAAAATGCTTTGACCACCTTTTTCGTCAATGTGGCACTGAGAAACAACGCGATCGTACATTGATGCTGTGCCAGATCTTTTAATTTTTCTAATTCCGGCACCGGGGTGCGCCCTTCCGCTCTGGTTAATATGACGGTCTGCGTTAAATCCGGTACTGTGAGCTCTACACCAGCCACGGCCGCAGAGGCAAACACAGAGCTGACCCCGGGGATGATGTCAACGTTAATTTGCGCTTCTTTTAGTAAAGCGATTTGTTCTAAAATAGCCCCGTAAACGGTCGGATCACCAGTATGCACACGCACCACCTGCTTTCCTTGTTGAACACGGTCGATCATGATGGCCACCATTTCTTCTAAGTGCATGCCAGCCGTTTTTAATACCTCGGCTTGAATGTTATCCCCTTGAAGCAACGCCTCATCCACAAGCGAATCAGTATAGAGAATCACGTCTGCTTCTTGAATGCGTTTCAGTCCCTTGACGGTGATCAAATCTGGATCACCAGGACCTGCTCCTACTATCGTCACACCACTCATTTTCTCACCACCATTAAAGATAAGTATTCTAATTCAGCTCGTTCTAACTCTTCGATAGGCCAAATCACTTCCTCCTCAGACGTGACCTTGGTCACAACCGAAGCCTTTTCTACAAGGTCGAGTTCTTTCAATATGTTTAGTAGCTTGTCCATTACTTTGGCCACTTTTAAAAAGATGACGCAATCATGGTTCTCTATCACGTGCTTCATGGCCGTTTCATCAGCCGTAGCGGGGACGATCACGACCTGCTCATCTCCTTCTGCAAGAGGGATACCCAAACGGGACGCTGCGCCGTTAACGGATGAAATGCCGGGTACTGTCTTGATTACGACGTCGGGATGCTGTTGCTTCATGAGCTTCATCAAGTGTATGAATGTGCTGTATAGTAGTGGATCACCTTCTGTGACAAAGGCCACATCCTTCCCTTGGGCTAATTTTTCGTATACGCGCTGAACCGTTTTCCCCCACTCTCGTTCTAAAATCTTGGGGTCCTTTGTCATAGGGAATACGAGACCGAGCCTTTCTTGTTCATCCGGCTGTAAATAAACATCTACGATTTGGTGAGCATAGCTTTTGTTCCCTCTTCTTTTTTGCGGGTAGGCTATCACGTGAGACTCTTTTAACTTACGAAACGCTTTGACTGTGATTAGTTCAGGGTCTCCAGGTCCGACACCTAATCCGTATAATGTTCCGGGCATTATGATGCTCCTTTCTGTCGATAAGCTGTTATGATATAAATGGGATTCAGTGACTCAAAACGTGTCAGGTTAAGGATGGGCTTACTCCTAGACACTTGGGCGAGCGTCACCTCCGCATGAAAGCCTCGTGCTTGGAAGGCTTCTAGTGCTTGATAGAGGTTCTCAATGGTCACCGCATTCAACACCACCCTGCCCTCAGACTTCAGGCGTTGACAACAGATATCCAAAATGGCATTCATGCCGCCTGCTGTGCCACCAATAAATATGGCGTCTGGCTCTGGCCACTGATCAAGATGAGCCGGGGCCTTCCCGTGCACCAACGTGATATCTGTCCGAAAGCGGGCCATGTTACGTCGGCAGTTTTCTAGATCCTGCTCATTTTTCTCTATGGCATAAACGGCGCCATCCGGTGCACATCTGGCTGCTTCTATAGCAACGGAACCGGTACAGGTACCGATATCCCACACGATGCTGTCTTGTTCTAACTTAAGTGCACTGAGACTTAAGGTGCGTATCTCCCGTTTCGTGATTAACCCTTTTTCTGGCTTGCGTTGCGCAAAGGCATCATCCTCAATCCCGATCGTCCAGGTTGGGCTTTTCTCCGTTTGCTTTAATATAAGGGTATTGAGCGGCGAACAAGTCGTCTCTGCTAGGGTTTCAAGATCGTACCACTCACACCGTTCGTGTTCTCCACCGAGGTTCTCAGCTACGAAGGCACGATATTCATGCATGCCAAATGACAATAAGTACTGTGCGATGCTAGCCGGTGTGTTCTCTTGATCTGTGAGGATGGCGACTTTGGGACGCCCGTCAATACGTTGGGCTAACCCCCTCATACTCCGTCCGTGTACACTCGTGACATAGGCGTCCTGCCAGCTTTCCTGAATACGGGCAAATGCAAGCTGGATTGCGCTGATGTAGGGATAGATGGTGGCGTTAACCTTTTTGGCCAGGTAACCCCCGATACCGTAGAACAGTGGGTCCCCCGAAGCGAGCACGACAACATCCTTCTGCTGTTGTTTCAAGTGGTTAAGCTGCTCGACGAGTGTCGTTAGACCGCCTTTTATGACGCGCTTTTCACCTGTGTACTCATTGAAATTAGCCAACAGTCGCTCTCCACCGAAGAGCACGTCGCTTTCCATCACCCATTTTTCATACAGAGGAAGCAAGCTCTGTCTGCCATCATCACCCATGCCGATCACTTTTATGTTGGGTTCCACTTCTGCGGGTCTAACGTTTGCTTGCATGCTCATCTTTTTCGACTGCCTTTCCTAAAAATGCGCCTTTTAATGTGTATAAGCTTGTTTCCACTTCCATTCCTCCATTCACTTCTTTTAAGGCTGACAAACAGCAAGATTGGCATAGCTTTTCAAAGAAAGTATGATAACCATGAGATGTCATCAATTCGCCTACTTCAGACGCCGTATTGGCTTCACGAATCTCCTCTAGTAGAGGGGATGCGGCTCCCACTTGCTCGGCGAGACGGGCCAAAAAATCAAAGTCGACGGGCGCGCTTTTTGAGTGAACCATCATCGTACCTTGAGCCACTTTGGAGAATTTCCCCATCATGCCAACCATGGACACCTTTTTGATCCCTTGTCGTTTACATTGCTTGAGCGTAAAGCCTACAAAATCTCCCATTTCTATAAACGCCTCTTGCGGCAGATGAGGATATTGTTGAATAGCATACTTCTCACTCCGCCCACCGGTCGTGATGACGACGTGTTGACAACCACTCGATTGGGCCACACTTATTGCCTGGGCAATGCTCGCTTTGAAGGCGGCCGAGGAAAAAGGTTTGACCGTGCCTCGTGTCCCCAGTATTGAAATCCCACCGATGATCCCTAAGCGTTCATTTAAGGTCTTTTTAGCCACTTCCTCTCCTGCAGGAGCAGATATCTCAACGTGAATGCCCTGTGAAATGTGATACGCCTCGACGATGTCTTCAACGATACCTCTTATCATTTTTCGTGGGACGGGATTAATGGCCGCTTCCCCGACTGGAACAGGGAGCCCCTTTTTCGTGACCCGACCTACGCCTTGTCCGCCATCAAGAGAAATCCCCGCTGATGCAGACCACGACACCGTTGATTTTATAAGCATGCCATGCGTGGCATCTGGATCATCTCCAGCGTCTTTAATCACCCCCACGGTGGCTTGATTTGCCGTCCACTCACAACACTGTGAGGTGAATGTGGCATCCTTTCCGACCGGAAGACGTATGGTGACCGATTGAATGGCTTTTCCTTTTATCAAAGTGAGAAGAGCAGCTTTTGTCGCTGCCGTGGCACAAGCCCCTGTGGTATAGCCTTCTCTCAAACGCTCTTCTTTGACGATTGATTTACTCATACCATTTACTCCTGATGAGCCAAGTTGGTGATGGCGTTCACAGCCGCTACAGTAACTGTACTTCCACCCTTCCTTCCAATGTTGGTGATGAATGGGACGTCAAGCTTGGACAGCTCTTCCTTAGATTCGGCAGCAGAGACGAAGCCTACGGGCAGGCCAACCACCAACGCAGGCTTTGCTATGCCCTCCTTGATGAGTCGTATCAGCTCTAATAATGCTGTGGGCGCATTCCCAATAGCAAAGATACCTCCCTGCGCTTCTTTGATGGCTTTGCGCATGGATATAATGGCACGTGTGGTGTCTAAACGTTTCGCTTCTTGAATGACGTCCGGATCAGAGATATATACATGAACGTCACATCCAAATCGCTCCAACCGGGGTTTGTTAATGCCCACTTGCACCATCTGGACATCTGCCACCACTGTCTTCCCTGCACGTACCGCCTCAACCCCTGCCTGCATCGCTTTCGGGTGAAACACTAAGCTACGACCAAGATCAAAATCGGCTGAAGCGTGTATGACCCTCTGCACCACTCTGTACTCCGCTTCAGTAAAAGTGTGCTCGCCTATCTCCTGGTCAATGATGTCAAAGCTATTTCCCTCAATTTGTTGTGGTTGAATCGTCGTCGGCTTAAACGTCGTTTTAAAATCCATCCTGATTCCTCCTCGCATGTCTATTTCAAGGCTAAGTGCTGAATATGGCTCAACACCTCATCAAACGTAGAGTAGCAGGTGCCATAGTCCATATCAGGTCGCTTTATCAGTACCGTTGTGATGCCTAGCTCGCGGGCCGATTGAATTTTCTCGTCTACAGCCCCTGCCTTGCCACTTTCTTTGGTAATCATCAACGTCACACCATACTGCTTGTATAAAGCTTGGTTCAGTTCTTTTGTAAAGGGGCCTTGTATGGCGATAATATCTTTCTGTGCTACCCCCAGTCGTTCACACTTTTCCATGTTATCTTTGCGGGGAAGCATACGGGCAAGCAGTCTCGTCCCCGGAAGATCTTGCAATCGCTCGGTAAATACGTGTAAGGTTTTACTTCCTGTCGTGAGCATGATCACCCCTCTCTTTTGAGCGGCCACCTCGGCTGCTTCCTCATATCCATTCACTCGAATCATATTCTCGTCATCAAACACTTGGTTCTCCCGTTCATAACGAATATAAGGAATCTGACATTCATCAGCCGCCTGACGTGCGTGTTTGCTCGCTTCCTCGGCAAAAGGGTGGCTCGCATCGACAATGAGCCGAATGTGTCGGTCACGAATGAGGGCCATCATATCCTGCGCGGTTAGCCGTCCAATTTGCACCTCTAGGCCTACCTCCTGTAAGGCGATGGCCGCATTCTCAGTCACCACTGTGGTTAAAACTTGAAATCCTTCTTGTTTCATTCGTATCGCGAGCGCTCTCGCATCACTTGTCCCGGTCAAACACAGAATCATATGACGTTTTCTCCTTCCACACACGATTAGTCTTGGTGGTGTTGTGCTGCAAGCCCAGGCTTGTGATGGTGATGGTGATCGTGATCGTGATGATGATCATGGTCATGATGGTGGTGATGATCGATATGTGCCATCGCTTCAAGTCTGTACTGGCAAGTATCACAGTTCATTTGTACATCGTCTTTCAACGCTTCTTCTGTACGCTCTCTGATGATATTTGCAAGGTTTTCGTGGAAACCAAAATAATGTGTTAACATAAACTGGTGTTTGGGGTATTGCAGCTCAAAGTCTTGTACCATGCGTTCTAAGCGTTTGATCAAGATGCCGGTAAACAGGAAGTAGGGCAGTATGACAATTTTCTGTGCACCCAGCTTTATGCAGCGCGAGACACTCTCTTCTAATAAAGGTGTCGTCACCCCCATAAAGGCTGGTTCGACAAGAGCATAATCAAGTTTTTCCCATAGAAGCCTCGTTATTTTATAAAGTTCACCGTTAGCGTCCGGGTCACTTCCACCTCGTCCTAAGACAATGACAGCGGTACCTTCTTCTGGTGCAAATACATTCTCACCCTGCTCCTCCAGTCTGTGCTGGCAGATCTCAAGCGCTTGCTCATGAGCCCCTATCGGACGCCCATAGGTGAAGCTGACATTAGCGTGTTTTTGTTTCGCTTCATCAATCGCAGCTGGGATGTGTATTTTCGAATGTCCTGCGGGTAAAAGCATGATAGGAATGAGGACGACATGTGTAGCACCTCTGGCCACACACTTGTCAATGCCTTGATTAACGTTCGGACTTTCAAATTCTAAAAAACAAGTCTCAACAATATGGTCAGATGCATACGTTGGTGCAATTTTTTCGATCATGTGACGGACTTCATCATTTCCTTCAGGATCACGACTACCGTGACCGACAAATAAGATTCCTTTCATCTCCATTCCTCCTTTTAATCCTCTCCACAGGCAGCTGGTTCGATATCGAGCTTCGGTGTCACATCTCGATAAGGAAAGCCTTGTATGCTTTGGACACGCTTAAAGAACTTATGGAATCTCTCGTTGGGATGTCCGCGTTCTTTATACTCTAAAATAATTTGCTCTACAATGTTGACGATATCTTCAGGGGATACGCCTTCAGCCACGATTTGTCCCGGGTGTGCTGTACGCCCAACTGTTTTTCCACCTAAGAATAGGTCAAAGGCACCTTTCCGATAGACGATACCAATATCGTCATTAACAGCACCGTAACAAGCCATCCCGCAACCGTTAAAACCTAATTTAAGTTCTTTGGGGAGATCGATGCCCCCGAGTTTCTCTTGGATTTCTTCTGCGTATGGAATAGCATCCTTTTTCTCCCCTTCACAGAAGTCACACGCCTTCAATTGAAAAACGTCTCCAACAGGAGTCAAGATCAATCCTTCTCGCTCTAGTGCTTCTGTTATATCGTCTGGATTATGTGTCGGTATTTGAAGAAGCAGATGATGGTCTGGTGTATAGGACATCTGCCCTTGCTCTCCCACGACCTGAGCAATGGTGAGCAGTTGTTGCGATGTCAAATTCTTATTAGCAACCCCTGGGCTCACTGCTAATTCAAAAATGGGGGCTTGCTCCTGCCCTTGTGACTGAGCATAAGCGACATGCGATTGGCTCTCATAACCGTCTTGAGTGACGGCTTGGAGGGCTTGACTCGCCCAATCTAAAGGTCTTGACGCCGGTGTTGCAGACGACGAGGACGTCTCATGATGATCCCCTGCATGTAAAGCCCACGGCTCGTTCTCAGGTTTTAGACGTTCTGCCGGCTTTAGGCGTTGTTCCTCTTTATCCAGCGTATACTTGCGTTGATAACCCCTCGGTG
The DNA here is from genome assembly GCF_016745835.1 of Caldalkalibacillus salinus. Lineage (NCBI taxonomy): Bacteria > Bacillati > Bacillota > Bacilli > Caryophanales > Bacillaceae > Caldalkalibacillus > Caldalkalibacillus salinus. Next base: position 27,241 of record NZ_JAERVL010000027.1, read on the forward strand.
TAATCATTTTGTTATCGTATAGAAAAGTGGATGCGTTCCCGATAATCACCGTGGTTAGCATGCCTATTTCGTGCTCAAGCATGTCCTTCAATGTCGTGATGACGACATGTTCACGATCCCGGTACGCACTTTTAACTAGACCCACAGGCGTTTCCGGTGAACGGTAACGCAGTAGTATCTTTTGAGCTTCGACTATCTGTTTTGTACGTCGACCACTTTTAGGGTTATACAATGACACCACGAAGTCTGCTGCTGCCGCCGCCTCAATTCTTTTGGCAATGAGCTCCCATGGCGTTAAATGATCACTAAGACTGATGGTACAAGCGTCATGCATAACGGGTGCCCCGAGTCGTGAAGCACAAGAGTTGATGGCGGATATGCCAGGCACCACCTCTACAGCGACACCCGTGTCCTCCTTCCAACCTTTTTCAACGAGGACCTCATATACTAACCCTGCCATCCCATATACCCCAGCATCACCACTGGAAATGACGGCAACCTTGCGTCCCTGTTCCGCTAGTTTCACAGCCGCTTGAGCCCTGCTCACTTCTTCGGACATGCCTGTACTTATGATTTCTTGTCCACTTAGTAAACCTTCGATCAATTGGATATACGTTTTGTATCCAATGACACAATCGCTATCTTCAATGGCTTCCTGTGCCCGCTTCGTAATATGGTCAAAACTCCCAGGACCGAATCCAATTACCCATAATTTTCCTTTCATTCTACACACCTCCACCCATGATTTCTGTGATCATAAACAGTCCTAATCCGATACTGTACACTCCCGTTATGAGTCCCAATACCATGTACAGATGTCGTTTAAATCTCGCTTTAATAAAACCCCAAGATAATAGAAGCGTCACTAAAATCGTAGAAAACAGGAGCCCAACGACGAATAACAAAAGGTGAATGGTTGCCGCTGAGTAAGTATCTAAACCAAATGCTGACGATATGATAGCAATCTGACTTGGGCTCTCAACGCCTATACCGTGAATAATACCTACAATCATGGCCCCTACAGCCCCCATTTTCACAGGTGAGAATGAAGCACTTGGCAACTTTGCAGTCAACCACTCTTGGATGAGGGTGATGCGACTTTTGAGCTGATCATCTTTCTTAGTCCGATAGACACTGTAAATGATGACACCTCCTAAGATAATCAATGTTAAACTTACGAGCCCTTCCATCCATTGTTGAACAGGACTTGAAAGTCGGGTTCCGAAGAAAATGGTTAACAGTCCTACGAACAAAACCATCATCCCGTGTCCGCAGGCATACATGACACCTAGCGTGACTTGTCTACTTTTTTCTTCTTCACTTCCAACCATGTCAGCAATGGCGGCGATATGGTCGCCATCAACTCCATGGCGCATGCCTACCATAATGGCAAACAGCGCAAATGACATTAACTCCATTTTTTTACCTCCTTTTTGCATGAATGAATAATAATGGTATAGATACAACTAAAAAATGCACCTCTACGAAGATAGAGGTGCAGAAATAACGTACGAGACCGTAAACTTGTCCACTCGATTTCTACACACACCTATAACCCGTAGGCTGTGAAGCGAACAGGATAGTAGGCAGGTCTCCTGACTTAGGTTCATCGTTGATGTGGCGTCTTCCCAAAACAATCTAGCTCCTTTTACTAGAATTATCTCAGTGACATCAACCACTCACTCCCCATTACAGTGGCGGGCACCGTGACGGACTTTCACCGTTCTTCCCTTTTAAGCGATCCTTAGCAACGCCGAATGAACGTTGGCTGCATAAGAACCGCACCTAATCCTGTTTGTATTCAGTTGTACAACTAGCTCACCAATCTAGCATTCATGCTATTAAAAAAACCTTAACACGAAGGTTAAGGTTTGAGACATACGTTGACAATCGTTAAGCACGGGCACTCATCTATTGTCAGTAACGAGATGACATGAGTACGCGTTGTCTTCACCTTAATTCTCCCCTCCGAAGAATGGTCGTTACATTTAAAAGCAGGTTTCCTGGCTCACGTTCATCTTACTCTTGTCCCTTCCCAGCAAATCGCCAGTGGTTGACAATTTCATCACGTATACAGTAGCGGGGGCTGCACCGGATTCACACCGGTTTCCCTATTATCTTAAGCTTGCAATGAAAACTTAAGCACTTTTAAATGGCATATTTTGTTATTTTATGTGTAACCTTGTCTACATTAAACCTCATCTTAGCATTTATTTCAATAGGTTTTTTGTCTTAATTTTTTAACTTTAGTCGATCTCCCGGCTTTAACACAGGGGCTTCTACTTGCATCGTGTCCGGATACTTAATCCCTTGACCTGTGTTGAGGGCGATCACAGTATCATGATCTTTTATCCATCCATGCTCCCTTAACTGTCGAGCGGCTACAAACGTCGCGGCCCCTTCAGGACAAATAAAAGCACCTTCAAGTGAAGCTATACACTGTTGTTCCTGCACAATGGCTGTATCGTCTACGGCCATGGCACACCCGTCAGTCTCATAGATCGCCTCTAATACAAGGAAATCCCCTATCGCTTTAGGAACGTTAATGCCGAAGGCAATGGTCGAAGCGTCTGTCCAGAAGGTCGACTCTTCTTTCTTATCCTCCCACGCCTGAACAATCGGCGCACACCCCGTTGATTGTACAGCCACAAGTCGAGGCAACGGCCCTTCTATCCACCCCATAGCCATCAATTCCTTCAGCGCTTTATAGATGCCGATGAGACCTACGCCACCTCCAGTAGGATAAAGGATGACATCCGGCATCTGCCAGTCCAACTGCTCTGCTATTTCTAGACCCATTGTCTTCTTCCCTTCAATACGGTAAGGCTCCTTTAAGGTGGAGGCATCATAGAAGCCGACGTCTTGTACGGCCTGCGCCACAATACGACCGGCATCACTGATTAATCCGTCCACAAGGTTTAAATGAGCCCCTGACAGTGCCACTTCAAGTCTTGTGATGGTGGGAGCGCTCACGGGCATGACAATGTATGATTTTATACCCGCTCTCGCAGCGTATAAGGCCCATGCCGCACCAGCATTCCCATTGGTTGGCATGGCGATCGCCTCAACCCCTAACTCCTTTGCTTTTGACACACCGACAGCAGCGCCACGCGCTTTGAATGAACCAGAAGGGACCATCCCTTCATCCTTCATATATAAATGAGGAATGCCCATATTCTCGCCAATACGAGGCATGGAGAGAAGCGGTGTCATCCCTTCTCCTAGGGATACGACATGTTTTTCACGCTTAACGGGGAGTAACTCATGGTATCTCCAAAGTGTGGGCTTACGCTCTTTTAACATCGTTGTTTTAAAATTGTCTGATAGGGCATCAAGATCATAGTCGACGAGCAAGGGCGAGCCACACTGACACAAATGATGCGCTTGATTAACATCGTAATGTGCATCACATTTGGGACAGTATAAATGCGTAACATAACTAAAGCTCATCATTGAACCTCCCTCTATAGATTAAGATTTTCTTTAATACACTCCTTTTACGCGGGTTCACAAGCTAGCCTTAATTAGCACTAGCTAGCGTGACTTTTACTAGAACATCAATGTGAAAGGATGTTTACGAGAAGCACCCCTAGTATCACTAGGCTTGCGTAACCCAGCACACCGTAGCTAACGGTGCGTAGTCCTATTTGCTTAAATTCTCTAACATGAATACTTAGTCCAAGTCCGGCCATAGCCATCGATAAGAATAGCACACTTAATGCAATGAGAAAGTGTGTAAGCCCTATAGGTACAACACCTAGCGTATTAATCATACTGAGCAATAAAAATCCGATGACGAACCAAGGGATCGGCAGGTTTTTAAAACGATGCATTAATGTCTGGTTATCCTGACGGTGATGCGGGTGTTGAGCACCTTCCTTTCGTTCAAACCAATACGCAAGGAATAAAGCGACAGGAATGAGCAGAGCGACTCTACCTAGCTTGACGAGAATAGCCGTTTCACTACTCACTTCACCTGCGGGTGCTGCGGCGGCAATCACATGGGCCAATTCATGTAACGTCGCACCTACAAATAGGCCATAAGTATCAGGTGTCACCCCGAGGAACGGGTATATAAATGTATAAATCATGGTGCCAATCGTCCCTAACACCGCGATATAGGAGACAGCGATCGCCGTTTGGGCTTTTTTAGCCCCAATCAGGGGGGCTACGGCGACAATCGCGGCTGCCCCACAAACAGCAGTCCCTACTGCTATTAAAGCGGATGAATGCGCATCGATTGCAAGCTTATGCCCTAAGTAAAGCATGATGACTAGGGTGAACACAATGACAATAAGGTCCACGGCTAAAACGGTCATACCTGCCGCATATATCTGTTCTAAATTTAAGCGAAGTCCCATTAAGATAATACCGGCCCTTAACAGATACTTTGTACTGAATTGTACGCCCTCAGTGGCAAACGTTGGAACGCCGAAAGTGGCTTTCCATCCCATCCCGAGTAATATAGATAAAATCATAACGCCCATGATGGACAACAAAGGCAAAGCAACGAGTTGTCCCGCGAGTAGAGCTATGAGTAAGGTTAACACCACACCTGCATATAAGCCCTTCTTACTAAACATTCTTTTAATCCAACTTCTTTGTTTATGTACTGGTAGTTGAGTGGATGTATTGTGCTCCACATTCGTCGGTGACATAGTATGGTGTCCTCCAAGTGATAATGTTTCTTATGACAGGAACAAGGTCCTTTACATCTACAATATCATAACGAGACTCGTTTATGGGCGGTAAAATAAAAAGAAGGCAAAATGAGACTTTACGTCTCCTTTTACCTTCATGACGTGTAAACTTCAATTATCATGATTTGAGCTTAATTATCTTAGATCTTTCTCTCTAGCCGACAGATCTAGCTGAATAAGCTCAAACGCCTCCCAGCTACAAAAATGATCTTCCCAAATGACATGACACTTCCGCTCATGTACGCCCATCACAACCCCTCTAACACCATCGCGAACATAAATGACATGATCACCGATCTTGTACATGATTCACCCCAAACGGAAGACGATACCGTGGCCGCCTTTTGGGTACACCCAGTCGATGTTCTCATAAGGGCAACCGATGCGACAGGCTCCACACTCATGGCAGCCCTCATAGCCGACATGCATGCGGATGTCTTCCCACTTGTAGATTTCTGCAGGACAAAATATGGTACACAGCTTATCGGGACAATCAGTCATACAGATTTCGGGATCCTTGACGTGAAGATGGGATTCCGTGTCCGCGTTAAACCTGACCAAATACTGCTTTTCTTCAATGGTCTGTGCCAGTTTTGGCTCGCTCATCACTTCATCACCTTCCAAGCCCGGTATATGTCTCGGGCGATTTTTAATTTCTCTCCAGCGGTCCCGATTTCTCTCCATATTTTCTTTTGTTTCTCTCTTTTGGGGACACCATCTACAGTGAGCATTTGACTGGCCGCTTTGTTCATCATGGGTATATATTCTTCAAAATATTGCGGAAATTTATCAAAGGTGTGTACGGTATCCTTGTATTTTTCCATGTCCTTACCAACAAAACTATTCATGAGTTTCATCCGATATTCATCTAATACGTCCTCAGAATAATCATCCTCTGCTTTGGCTTTTAATATGGTCTCTGCTGCCAGTCTGCCCGAGGTCATCGCCATGTTAGACCCTTCTCTGTGTATGGCGTTCACTAATTGTGCGGCGTCTCCGACCACAACAACCCCGTTTCCAGCGACGCGTGGCATAGAATGATAGCCCCCTTCCGGTATAAGGTGAGCCAAGTATTCCTTCGATTCGCCACCTTGGATATACGGTCGAATCATCGGGTGCTCCTTCACATATTCGAGTAGATCGTATGGTTTCATTTTATGCTTGATGAAGCCAGAAAGTAACGTTCCAATGCCAATACTGATCGTGTCTTTATTCGTATATAAAAATCCTGTGCCCATAAGGTTTTTGGTGGCGTCTCCGAACATTTCAATGGTGCAGCCTTGGTTCTTCTCTAGATTAAATCGACTTTCAATCGTTTTACTGTCGAGTTTAATCACTTCCATGGTCGCTAATGCCACTTCATCCGGTTTCCATTCACGGTGAAAGCCGAGTTGCTTTGCCAGAAGAGAATTTACTCCGTCCGCCAAAACGACCACATCCGCATACACATCACCGTCGGGCCGATCCGTTCGTACACCCACGACTTTGCCGTTTTCAACGATACATGCTCTAGCCACCGTTTCGTTTACGAGTAGGGCGCCTTGTTCAACGGCTTTCTCCGCAAACCACTGATCAAACTTGGCCCGTAACACAGTAAAGTTGTTATACGGTTCTTCTCCCCATTCTAAACCTTTATATCCAAAGGTAACGGCTGAAGCTTTATCCATCATCATAAACCGTTGTTCAACGATCGGACGTTCGAGCGGTGCTTCTTTATAAAACTCAGGAATCACGTCCTCCATCATTTGACGATAGAGCACCCCGCCCATTACATTTTTAGAACCAGGATACTCCCCGCGTTCCATCAGTAGGACGTCGCCCCCCGCTTTTGCTAATTCATAAGCACAAGCCGTTCCTGCTGGCCCGGCACCGACAACGATCACATCAAACTTTTCCGACATGGCTCACATCTCCTAACCCTAAAACGTTTTCAAATTCTTTTATGAGTAACGGCACGATTTCAAACGCATCTCCTACAATGCCATAATGTGATGCTTGGAATATAGGGGCGTCCGGATCATGATTGATCGCGATGATAAGCCCGGAGTTTTGCATTCCCACGAGATGTTGGATAGAGCCAGATATGCCGATGGCAAAGTATATCTTCGGTGTTACGGTTACTCCGGTCTGTCCTACTTGGTGATGATGATCGATCCACCCCGACTCTACGACATCACGACTCGCTCCGACAGCCCCTCCGAGCACCTTGGCTAATTGGTGAATAAGTTCGAAGCCTTCTTGACTTCCTAACCCTTTGCCTCCAGCGACGACAATATCCGCTTCGTCGATGCGTACACGTTTTTGCGTATCCAGTACGATTTCTAGGACCTTCGTCCGCACGTCCTCCTCCTTTAAGGACAACGATTCCTCTACTATTTCCCCCTTTCTTCCTGGCTCAGGTTCTAAGGCTTTCATCACTTTAGGACGCACGGTCGCCATCTGAGGCCGATATTTTTTACAGAGGATCGTAGCCATGATGTTTCCACCAAAGGCAGGTCGACTGGCTAATAGCAGTCCCGTGTCCTCTTCGATGTCCAAGAGGGTGGTATCCGCGGTTAACCCGGTTGGTAAATCCGTTGCCACAGCACTGGCGAGGTCTTTTCCTTTTGATGTGGCGCCGTACAGAATAACTTCCGGCTTGTACTTGTTGGTACAATGCATGAGGGCTTCCATAAACGGCTCCGTTCGATAATGTTTAAAGATGGGGTCGTCGTACACATAAACGACGTCAGCTCCGTATGTAAAAGCGTCTGTTGCTAGTTCCTTCACCCCTTCACCGATCAAAATCCCTCCAAGTTGATCCCCTCGTTTATCCGCTAACTCTCGCCCCGCACCAAGTAATTCCAGTGACACCTGGGCGATCTTGCCTTCTTTCACCTCTAAAAATACCCACGTCCCCCGATAATCTTCAAAGCTCATGATACCCCTCCCCGCTCACGAAACAGTTCTTTCTTTTCCATGACAATATTGACGACTTTCCGTGCTTGGTCCTCAGCTGAACCTTCTATCATTTCGCCTCCTTGGGGCTTTTCTGGCGGCCATACTTTGGCCACGATCGTTGGTGACCCCTTTAGACCCAGCTGTTTAACATCAACATCCTCCAAGTCATTCACAGCCCAGATTTGGGGCTTATACTGAGCAGCCTTAATCATATTAGGTAACGGAGAGTAAGGGACTTCGTTAATGTCCTTCTCAACAGCGAATAAGCAAGGCAGAGAGGAACGCACCACCTCATATCCGTCTTCAAGTTTACGGTGCACAATAGCATACCCGTCCTGCTTATTGACTTCTTTCACTTCCTTTACTGACGTTAAAGGTGGGATATCTAATCTTCTTGCGATCCCTGGCCCGACCTGTCCCGTATCCCCGTCGATCGTCATTTTGCCGCAAACGATAAGGTCAATCGGTTTTTGCTTACCGATCTTATCTAACGCTTTTGTTAGAGCGTAACTCGTCGCTAACGTATCTGCACCAGCAAAACGCTTGTCTGAGATCATGTAACCTTCGTCGGCACCGATTTCAATACACTTTCGAATGGCCTTAACGGCAGGGGGTGGTCCCATGGTTAGAACTGATACCGTCCCACCATAGCGTTTTTTGATTCTCACTGCCTCTTCAACAGCGTGTGCATCATATGGATTGAGAATGGCGGGTGCACTGGCACGATCCATGGTATTTGTTTTTGGATTCATTTTAATCACTTTGGTGTCAGGCACCTGTTTAATACAGGCCACGATGTGAAGCATAGGATCCCTCCTCATGAACATTGACCCTCGACCCTTCCGAGCATAGAGTACTTGTTATATGTATATAGACGATTTAAAAGAATATGAGTGGGAGATTTGTACAACCTTTTGCTCCATGTATCGACTCTAGATACAGCCCTTTTTTAAAATACAAAAAGAGATACCCAGCAGGCATCTCCCTCGCTTTTTTTCGAATAACGAAATAATTCAAAAGGATTTTGCTTCTCTTTATGGAATAGTAACTATAATTCAGTACCATAACAATAACATGATAGGAGGAAATGTCCTTATGATCACTTTTAACAAACCGGATGTTGAACAATTTTTTCGTACCTACGGCATACAGACCTTTGCCGTCAGTCCTGATGAATCCCAGGTCGTGTTTAGTACCAATTTAAGTGGGAAATATAATTTATGGTCTATGAATCTCCCTCATCAGTTTCCTCAGCCATTGACATTTATTGACCAGAGCTGTCAAGCGCTTACCTTCGATAAGAACGGACGTTATATGATTGCAGGCTTTGATCAGGATGGAGATGAGAATACACAATTATACGCGCTACCTCCACAAGGCGGGACACTACAACCAGTGCGCACCAAACAAGGCTACAGACATATGGAACCGCAACTTTCTAAGGATGGTCAAAGACTATATTATACGTCTAACAAGGATAACGAAGTATACTTGAACGTCTATGTTTATGACCTAGAGAAGGATGAGGAATCACGCCTCATTGAAGGAACGGAGGCGGCGACCACTCTCGTCGAAGTGGGCCCGGAGGAATCGAGTTACTTATACTCTAAGCACTTCGCCAATACATATAGCTTGATGTACGTGCGTCATAAGGGAGAAGATATCCTGCTAACGCCACCAACGGACCAACAACATACGGTGAGTGACGCTACATTCATCTCTGAACACGACATCTATATGGTTACAAACTATCACGCCGATACATCCTATCTCGCAAAGTATGACCTTCAAACACAATCATTTTCCAAAGTCATAGACATAGAGGGCATCTCTTTGAGCACTGTTCACTATGATCAAACACATCAACACTTGTATCTCATTGGGGCCAAAGGGGTTGAAGACCGTTTATACCAGTACGATCTAAATACGGGTGAGAATAATTCTATCGATTCTCCAACGAGCGTCATTGAGAAGCTGGTTGTCAGTGAGAAAGGCAACTTATACCTTTTAGGGCGTAACGCCACTCGCCCCCATAATATCTATACTAAACCACACAACGCTACCGAATGGTCACCCTTAACCGCGTATGAAGTGCCAGGCGTACCTGAAAACACCCTCGTTGAACCCGAGATCCTCAAATATCCTTCCTTTGACGGAATGGAAATCGAAGCCCTGTTTTTCAAGGCAAAAGAGGATGTAAACAATGGTCATGTGATTTTGTGGCCACATGGCGGGCCACAATCTGCTGAGCGAAAATGGTTCAGAGCGTTATTTCAATTTCTAGTGAACCGTGGGTATAGCATATTTGCGCCAAATTTCCGCGGATCTAGTCAATATGGACTTAAATTTATGAAGATGGTTGAAGGAGACTGGGGTCATGGGCCCCGGCTGGATAACGTTGAAGGCTTAGAGTATATCATCAAGCAAGGTTATGCTGACCGAGATAAAATCCTCTTAATGGGGGGGAGCTACGGGGGTTATATGGCGCTTCTCCTGCATGGGAGACATGCTGATTACTTTAAGGCGGTCGTTGATATTTTTGGGGTCAGTGATCTGTTTTCCTTTGTCGACTCCGTTCCTGAACACTGGAAGCCTATCATGAAACAATGGGTTGGAGATCCCGTTGAGGACAGAGAAAGGTTTATTAAGGACTCACCCATCACTTATGTCGACATGATGACCAAACCGATGCTAGTCATACAAGGGGCAAAGGACCCACGGGTCGTCAAGGCTGAATCTGATAAAGTGGTTGAAGCGTTAAATAAGAACGGCACGGCTATCTCCTATATGGTGTTAGAAGACGAAGGACATGGCTTTTCCAAAAAAGAAAACGAAATGAAAGTTTATCGGGCTGTTTTAGATTTCTTTGATCAGTTTATTGAATAATAGAAGACCCTTACGTCCAAATTTTTCGTTAGTGTCAGTAACTGTCATTCCATCTATCTAAAACAGATCTATAGGACCATAGAACGATCATCAAACAGTAGCAGCCTATCCGGGTTGCTACTGTTTTTAAATTTAAAAACGACAAACATCGCACTGTTTTTATAATATTTATAAAATTTAGTTTTATTTCCCCTTGTTTCATGGTACTTTATAGATAGGTGGGAAAATTCTACTATAAAGTGGTGAGATACTGTTGTCTTTTATAAAGGACGTCCTGTTACACCTTTTCTTTATTATTTTTCCGATCTTACTCTATCAATCCTTGTGGTTGGACAAGTTCCATGCTACCAATGTGAAACAGAATCGCTATCTGATAGGTCTTCTTGCCATTTTTTCCATTTTATTATGTATGACTTTCCCAATCGTGATCGACCAGGGATTATCTGTGGATCTTCGAGCTATACCTATTATAGTCGGCACCCTCTATGGTGGTATGAGTATTGGGATCAGCAGCGCATCCGTTATGTTTGCTTATGAATTCTTTCAATTTGGTTCACAAAGTATGCTACCTACCGCGATCGCTTTTTCCCTTTACATATGGGCGCCGCTGCTTATGACCTCTAAATGGTTCCGTCTTGGTAAAAGAAAAAAAATCCAGGTCGCCTTGGGCCTTGGGGTATTGCAGCAACTTGCTAGTTTTAGCGCCATTGCGATTCACGGGAAAGTGAATACGCAATCTTTTATTCTAGGTCAGGAGAATATCGATTTTCTGCTTTACTCAGGTATTGCCCACACCCTTAGTCTTTTACTTGTGATCATGTTGTGTGAGCATGTGAGGGAGATGACATTTATCAGAGGACAATTAGCGGCATCAGAGAAACTTAACATGGTAAGCGAGCTTGCTGCAAGTGTCGCTCATGAGGTTCGTAATCCTCTTACTGTCGTACGTGGATTTATTCAGCTATTAAACGATCCTACAGACCAAACGAAACAAAATTACTCGAAGCTCGTCATCTCAGAACTTGACCGTGCCGAAAGAATGATCACAGAATACCTCAATTTAGCTAAACCTCAAACAGAGGTGAGAGAAGTATTAGAAGTTGGTGATCTCCTCTATGAAGTGAGTTCGATCATTTCGTCCTATGCTGTAATCCGTAACGTGAGCATTCACACGGATATCAACCAGGACTTGTATGTTTTTGGAGATCCCCCGAAACTGAAGCAAGTCTTCATGAACGTAGTGAAGAACGCTATTGAAAGCCATGAGGATGTAGGAGACGTATGGATTCATGCCTTTCAAAAGAGACAGTATGTCATCGTGCAAATCAAAGATACGGGAAGTGGTATGTCAAAAGAACAGTTAAACAGACTGGGGCAGCCTTTTTACACGACCAAAGACAAAGGGACAGGGATTGGCCTTATGGTCACTTACCGGATTATTCAGTCCTTACGGGGACGATTAAGACTTACCAGCGAACCGGGCCAAGGTACCACCGTAACGATTTTTCTGCCCACAGCTAAGAAATTCTAGTTGTGGGGTCTGTACACTGCCTGCTCCATGTGCCATCCCCCTCTAAACTACTATTTATCGTCAGTCAAACCATGGTGTTGCTCAGCTTGCCTTAGCAGTTTCAGCTTCTTAGTCGTTTCAGCTTGCCTCAGGCCGTTAAGTGTTAAAGCCTTCTAAACTTACTGCCTTTGGAACGTTGGCGCAATTTGTCCAACTTCTGTTTCATCAGTTTTTTCCGCCTTACGGTCTCTTCTTCATCTATTTGAATATGGAGAAGATCTTCTTCGGTTTCCTCTAAAGTGAGCCACATCCCTTCTTTTGCGCCTTGGGGCAAATTCTCTACTAGAACCGTACGTTCTGTCTCCTCATCTCCCACTAACAAAGTCGCCCGCTGAGCGTCCATACGGTCGATGACCGCTCTCTTTTTCTGATTCTTAGTGTTCATCTTCGTACACTCCCTGCAGTATGCTAGTCTAGTACTACTTCATAGTCTTCTCCATCCGTTGTAACAAGCATTGTACCATATACATCTGTACCGTAAAGAGGGATGCCGCGTTGCTCAAAGCGTTCTACCACTTCCCTGTGTGGATGCTCGTAGGAATTATCTTCTTCTGCTGAATAAATGGCCACTTCAGGCTGGACTTCCTCTAAAAATACTGTCGTATTCGAGGTCGCGCTTCCGTGGTGTCCAGCGTGAAAGATCTGTGCTTGTATATCTTGTCCGCGAGCAATGATTGCTTCTTCTGTTTCAGCTTCCGCATCTCCGGTGAACACAAAGTTAATCTCTCCGTAACGAAGACGTACAGCGAGCGAAGATCCATGTACATCACCTGTTAAGGTATCAGGGTTTAAGATATCAATGATAAGGGATCCTACGTCATAATGTTCACCCGCTCGTGGTTCGTGGTAGGTCACATCCGTAGCATCTATTGCTTCAAGCATATTCTCGTAAGTACGTGACGTATGCGGTTCTCCACTCAACCATATCTCTTCCACCTCAAATACATGTAAAATTTCATCGATCTGCCCAATGTGGTCTGCGTGTGAATGTGTGCCTACAATCACATCTATTTCTTCTATCCCGAGCGTTTGTAAATACGAAACGACGTCATCTCTATTGTGACGTCCGGCATCGATCAACATAGTAAAATCGGGCCCTTGGAACAACGTCGCATCTCCTTGACCTACATCTATAAAATGCACTGTTAGCTCGCCCGATGGATGCGTTGCTCCGGACAGGTTCTGATCCTCATCCTGGACATCTTGCCCATCTTCTGCAGCGCCAGACAATAAGGTTTGTGATAGTGCGGTTAGGTTCGCTTCAAAGTTGTCTTGCATCCACTCTTCTCCGGGTTCTGTTACGGGGAAAAGCAACGTCAACAAAATGATGATAATCGAGGTTAACTTTTTTCTTGTTGGGCGTCTCGTGCTTCGGAGGATCAGTTTAGGATTAATCATGCCAAAGGCCCATATAATCGTAAGCATAAAGAATATCAGTGCGTTAAAATCATGGTGTGTCATGGTGTAGCTCCTTTCTAAAGTGACAATAACGATGATGTACCTCGTATTTTATACCATACTTATAAGCATAGCAGTCATAGAGACATTAAAAAGACCGCAGAGAGGATCTACGGTCTCGATATATTCTATATTTTCGCATGAAGGGTGCCATTGTTGTCCGCCAAAACCATCTGCCTATCGATCAGTCAGAGGAATATGCTCATAAGCTTCAGGATCTAGATCATACACCGATCCATCTGCAACACCTTCTAATATTCCGTAAATACCTGTCTCTACAGCCTTCACGAGTTGTCCCTTCTTCTTCTGACCAAAGCTCTGGGTTTGCCCCCGCACTTCAAACAACACTGTGCCACTGCCATTTAAAGCGAAGGAACCTAACGCTGTTCCAGGTAAGTCAAGTCCTTGAGGATAGAGTGTGATGTTATCGAAAGGAGAATTCCCCATCTTTTGTAGGCTATCATACACGGCCACATTCAACTGTCTTGAGAAATCATAGCGATACTGTTCTGCGTATGCCCGATACTTTTTCCCTTCTTCACTTGAGGGGTGTGGGACAAATTGGCCTGAGATGGACATGGTGACCAAATCATCCGTATCTTCAACATAGTAATACGGACCTTGATGGTGTAAATCAACAAAGACTTCTACTTGGCCATGCTCCTCCAGAAGTGACTTATATACATCCCTCACCGTTTGGGCTTCAGGGGTAATGTACCACCCGGGCTGCGAAGAACGGCCAGGAAAATCGGCCACCTGTGGTTCATAATCAAGGTCAGGGTTAAAATCACGGTTGACATCAAAGCCCGGACGTTCCCCGTATGGATGGCCTTGTAACGTTCTCGTATAATAGTTCCAAGTCGGTTGACTATCCGCTAGGTGAGGAAATTTTTCCACAACGTCATCCCAACGCATGTCATTCGCTCTTCGGTTCAACTCCGAAGCGTCAGGGTTCATCATGGGTATCGCCACTAAAGTGACATTGTCTCTTATTTCCTTCGCGTGTGATGACTGACTTGAGCCTAAATATTGGAGGACGGATAGAAGCGCATTCGTTCCTGTCTTCTCATTACCGTGGATCTCACTTTGTATGAGGATAACCCGTTCTCCAGTCCCTACTGTAGCCTTATAGATTTGACGACCCTGATGAGAGTTTCCGGCGACTTCAACCTGTACGCGTCCCTTACTGTTATGCTCTATTTGCTCTAGACTGCGCCCTAACTGTTCATAACTTATAAAACCGTCTACGGAATAATGTTGCTGGCTTGGTGTGCCAGGGGACTGAATCCTCTGTGCATCCACGTGCCCTAACGTTGGTGCTAATACGCTCACCATGAATAAACAACTACATACCACCATACTTACACGTTTTAAACGTCCCATGATTATTTCTCCTTCCTAAAATTTTGATTCACTTATCATCACCTTTATCTTAATGCTTGTCCAAACGGAATTGTGTCACATTGGGTCGTCTATGTTTTGTCGTAAATGATCATGTTTGAGCCTATTTTGTTAGAAATGCATATAATATAACCTCAATAAAGGTTAAAACCCTTACTATATCAGCAAACTAGGCCTTTAATCGTGTTTTTGGGCGGTAGGTAAACCCGCCAGCACTTCCCATCATGTCGCATTTCTGAGTTCATCTAGCCATTACCATGGGTGGGGGTTGGAGCGCACACGCCTACTCCTTTACCCCATTTGAACAGATTAATACTAACTACTGACGGTTCAATTGCACGCTTGACTGTAGAGCCAAAAAAAAAAACGCCTCCTTGCATTGAACTAGGAGACGATGAAACACACTGAAATGTTCGTGAATAGTACCTTCTTCAATATCTCTACCTTATTTTAATAATGCCGCCAAGCTCTCTCATACTTCTCTATAAGATGAGGATCTATGAGTGTGTTTGGCTTCAGTTCTACACGTTGACCATCCTTGTCTACCACATTTGGCCCTTCATCTTTTCCAAATTGCATGAGGGCAGGTAGCACATCATGAGATAAAAACTTAGTGTCTACCTCCACCTTCAATTGATTAACGTTTATAGGCTCTCGAGAGGCCATAACAAATCCCCAGTTTCCGAAGCTTGGGATGTCAACATGAAAGTTTTCCACGTAGAGTCCCGTACTTTCAATCGTTTTGCTAATCGTCCAATAAACTTCTCTAGCAAAAACTGGACTTGTCCCCTGCACCATCATGGCGCCACCGGGTTGCAGACGGTTTCTAAGTAGAGAGTAGAATTCTTTAGTGTACAATTTGTTTAGAGATTCATTGTTAGGGTCAGGAAGATCAACGAGGATCACGTCATAGAATTTATCCGTATCCTCCATAAATTCAAACGCATCCATGCTAATGGCCTTCACGCGAGGGTCATCTAAGGCATAGTGATTCAAGTCAGTGAAATGAGGGTTCGTCCGAGCAAGTTCAACGATCCTTGGATCGAGATCCACTAACGTGATACGTTGGACCGAATCATACTTTAAAAGCTCACGTACGGCTAAACCATCTCCACCCCCCAGTACGAGCACATCGCGATCAGTATTACTTGCAGACATCGTCGGGTGTACCAACGTTTCATGATAACGATGTTCGTCACTTGAACTGAATTGAAGCGAACCGTCTAAATATAGCCTTGTATCCCCCTGTTCTTTTGTCACGATAATCTTTTGATAAGTGGTTTGCTCTGAATGGATAATGGGATCACGGTAGAGCTTTTGCTCAAAGGATAAAGCGGCCTCTTCTCCCACAATAGCGCCCCCGACAAGTATAGCCAGAATGACACTAGCCAGCACAGCATGCTTGCGTAAATGCTTAATTTCATGGCGAAACATGTACAGTAACCACATCGCTACTAAGATGTTAACAATGGCCACCAAAAAAGCCGTTTTGACCATACCAAATTGAGGACGAAGAAGAAGAACAAACAAAAGTCCCCCTATGAGCCCGCCAGCATAATCTGAGAACAGCACACGGGCGGTGCTTCTCTGTAGAGTCACACCGATCTCATTCGCTTTACGAATAAGAATGGGCAGTTCAATACCGGTTAATGCCCCGATCGTTAAAGTTACGAGATATAAGAATAACGCGTCCGATCCACTACCAAGGTAAGCTGTAATACCAAACATGAGGAAGCTAGAAAATCCACCGATAATCCCGATCAATATTTCTATCCATATAAAAGATAATATCAGACCTTTTGTTACCTTTTCACTTAGTGACGCACCAATCCCCATTCCCGTTAAAAACAAGGAAATAGTCAGGGTATACTGTTTGACACCGTCTCCTAATAAATAGGAACCTAGAGCTCCAAACAAAACTTCGAAGATAATCCCACAAATGGACACGATCCCAGAAGCCCAATAAATCGTTTTACTCTGCGTCACTTTATGTTGGTCCATTGCCATTACTATCACCTAAATCGTGTGTTTTTCATACTGATAAAAGGCTTGCCATCACGTTGTGCATGACAAGCCTTTCTTACTGAGTCCTGTCTTGTGTATGTGTGGCACTAGCCATTCACATTGCCATTAAGTGATAGACGCGCCAACGACGAACGCAAGCCCAACAGAAACACAGAAACTGACAATACCGACTGCAATGTTACCATTTTTCAACTGTTCGCCAACAGTAAAACGACGTGTCAAAAAGTCAAAGATAAAATACGCCGCGATTTGAAGGACCACACCATATAATCCCCAGATCACCGTATCCATGATGATGTTACTATGGTAAATCGCAAACGCTAAAATCACGCAAATCCCTATAATCTTACCGCCCACTGATAACGCGATGGCCTTATTACCACTTTCAATTTCTTCCCAATCTTTGTATTTGGTTGTCACTAGCTCAAAAACGTATAAACCTACACCTACAATGGCGATTGAAATAATAAAATAGTAAAACGTGATTAAAAATAAGTTCATCATCCTTTTAACTCCTCCTACTTCTTATAAATTTTGACATCGTACAAGGTTCGCCAACGCCATTGGGCCTCAAATGACAGATTCCCCTTGCGTGTGTCACTTTATTCTTTATTGTAGCCGTTTACTTGCCCGTTCCGGGTCCCCCACCTCGCGTTGATCCTCCTCTACTAATAGGGGGAGCGGTTGGTCCTCTGTAATATCCACCACCGACAGTGTTATACCCCCCATAACATTCACCAGAGGTTGACTCTTGGCACCGATTGGCTTGCTTCGTTTTCCAATTCCTAGTATCTAGCATTCGATCTAGTAGCATATAGGTGTACATACCTTGAAAAAAGCTAGGTCGGTAATTCTCACGCACGAAACCATAAGTGGCCACTTCGATTAAAGTATTGTTCTCATCATCTTTCGTTAAGATCACAAAGTGGTCATCATAGATGAGAGATTGCTTATCGTCGACTTTGGTCGATATTTCCTGTGGTTCCTTTTGCTCTGTTAAATAGTTCACAACTTGGTCAATAGATTCGTCGTCTGCCCGATATACTCGAGATACATCGCTATGATGGCTACTGCTTGTGATAACATCCACGAATGTATATTTTTGACTTACGATTTCATCAATATCCTGTAGTCCACACCCTGCTAAGATTAGAATAAAAAGGAGCATCACACCCCCGAATAGTTGCTTCATAAGAACACCTCGAATGATACGACTTCTTAAAGTAAAATTAATTAAATAAAAGGCCTTGTTATACTGACACTTAAGAAAGAGAATAGGCAGTAAGGCGCGCCTATTCTTTCCCCATCTTCTTTTTCAACGCTGCTAATTCGTCATCGACATCGCTGTTAGCATCTAACGCATCTAATTCATCATCCAAACTACGGTTAGCGGATTTAAGGTCTTCGCTCGTTTCAGCTTCTGCTTCAAAGCGCATGACTTTCTCTTCCATACGTTCAAACCCACGCTTGGATTCATCGTTTCCTACATTGGACATGGCGCGATTCATTTTAGTCCTAGTTTTAGCTGACTCAGCACGGGCTTTTAACGTATCCTTTTTCAGCTTCATTTCTTGGTATTCTTTCTTCATTTCATCTAGCTTTTCACGTAATTGATTGGAATCGGCTTTTGCTTGATCGTAAGACTCTTTTAACGTATCTGCTTGCTCTTGCTGTTGTTTCTTATCTTCTAGGGCACGGCGAGCGAGGTCTTCGTTACCTGCTTCTAACGCCTTCATGGCCTGGGCTTCACGTTTCTCCACCAAGCTCTCGGCATCATCGTACTTTTTCTTGAGCATTTTTTCATTAGCAATCTGTTTGGCGACAGAAGATTCGGCTTCACGAATATCCGCTTCCATCTCGCGCATGAACTCATCGAGCATTTTAACCGGGTCTTCGGCTTTGTCTAACATGGTATTCAACTCTGAGCTCACCAACGTTTTAACACGCTTAAACATTTTAAACATCTTCATTCCTCCCAATGATTTTTTTATTAAATAAAAGGTTCAGCATACTTTTTTTCAAAAGTCTTTCCAATAACGAATTTTTTAGCTACCAGCCAGGATTTTTATTTCATACTCCTCTATCTCATAGCCAGAGCTGACCTCAATTTGACTGCCCCATTTTTCCACGGATAGAAATTGCTCCTCCTCGTCATCAGAGAAGTCGTAATAATCGATGGTCATACCATCCACATTTTGGCAACGCCCAGTGCCTTTAATGCGCGCACTACCCTGCTCGTTAAGATGGTACTTCACCCCATCGTATGCGATGTCCTTTGGTATTGGTTCTGTCAGTTTAAGCGAAGGTACCTTACGATAAATACCCAATTCTAGCTCGTCGTCCATTTCAACACTCAACCAAATGGTGTTCTGATCTCCTTGAAGCTGGTACGCTGTCCACTTGAAACCATGATCGTTATAATCTAATCGGCCAACCACTTGGTAGTCCTCAAGGTCATATGTGACAATGTCACCCACCTTCATATTATGTACTGTTCTTTCCTCTACTGTCGGTACAGACTTTTTCTTGTTAAACAAACGATCGAAAATCCCCACTCCACTCACCTCGCTTTAAAAAACAATCTTAAATATTATTACATTATCTCATACGAAACACTTCTATAATGGTTTCATATTTTACTTCATTTATCTACAATTTTTATTAAATTTTTATACCATTTGTAGAATGATATGACAATAATTGTGAGTCAAACCATGTTTATGAGCTTCTCTTATCCTTATCCAGCAAATGACTAATGGTTATTAAAATGGATCTTGCAAAAAGCCCTACGATATTCTGTTGGGGTTATTTTTTCGTACTTTTTAAATAATCTCATAAAATATTTTTCGTCTACTATCCCCACTCGATATGAAATTTCTTTTACCGTGAGTCTCGTACCCGTTAAAAGGTCTTTGGCTTTTGATAGCTTCATTCTATGAATATATTCCTGTAACGTAATGCCCGTTTTCCTTTTAAACAGTCGTGATAAGTAATCTTTGTGATAATTAAATCTATTGGCAATATCTGAGACTGATAACATGTCAGTAGCATGAATACGCGTCCATTCCATAATATCATATATTTGAATGTCATCTTTGGCGCTATCCGAATCCAGTAATAAATCAGATAATGTTTGTTCAGAAAGCTCGATGAGGACTGACGTCATCAAGTAGTTCATACTCATTCGTGTGTAGTAGTTGGCGTTATCGACATGCAATAATTGATTAGCTAAAATGTTCAAACGCTCAATGGCTGAAGGCGTTGTAAACAAAGATAAGTAAATCTGTTTGATATCGTTTTTTGTGTGGGGTTGAGTACGCATGGCAAGGATCTCATCGTTCAATTTCTGGTCGTCAATTAAGGATTTTGAACATAAGAAATGAAACCAGTAAAAGGACACATTTTTATGACACACACGGTAACCGCGATGGGTTAAATGGGGAAGGAGGATCACGGCTTGACCGGGATTCACTTCATATTGCACACCGTCCTGCTCCATATAAAGTGTTTCATTTACACCAATAATCAGTTCATAACTGTCAATCACCCTTTTGGAATGTGTCCAAGGTACTTCTGTGACAAACCGCCCCCCAGAGATGTATTCCACCGGACGTTCAATATCTAATTTAAGGTATTTCATATTCCATCCCCCTTTTCTCACACCTTCTATTTTTCGCATTACTCAGTTAAAGTCAAAATCGTCCACCTTTTATTGTTTAATGGCTACCGACGAGTGAAACATGAGCTGATAATATTGTTTTAAATCAAATATGTGTAAGGAGGAGGTATCGATTTTGAGAAGGCCTATTGTCATGTTCCTAGTCATGGTGCTTTGTATGAGTTTACTCGCCGGTTGTTTGAACCGATCCACTGAACAAACGGCTATGAATCACGATCCAAACGATGATAAGGTGACCCTTACGTTCATGGGGTGGGAAGCAAGCCCGCTAGAGACCGAAAGCGTGCAGAGAGGGTTGGACAATTTCATGCAGGATCATCCTCATATTGATGTGGTCTATACACCGGTCCCTAATGAACAATACCATTCAAAACTGTTAACGATGATGGCAGGATCAACGGCACCTGATGTATTCTTCATAGGTTCTGAACAGTACCGCGATTTTCAATCCCGAGATGTTCTTATGAATCTAACTGAATTATTTGGACAGGATTTCTCTTTAGATGACTTTATTCCTTCATCACAAGACATTATGACCATTGATGACCAGATTTACGGCATTAGCAGTACGACCGTGTCCCCCGTCCTGTTCTACAACAAAGACATTTTTGACGCCGCCGATGTCCCCTACCCACCCCACGACCCACAAGACGCTTGGACATGGGCTGAGTTTGTTGACGTGGCCCAACAACTCACCTTTACAGAAGGCAGTCAAACGGAGCAGTATGGGGTCTATGGCTTAGAAGCCTTTTATATGCATGTGGGCCTCATCCTGAGCAATGGGGGACAGGTGTGGGACGATCAAAAGAATATCGTCCTTAACTCTCCTGCATCTCAAGACGTCTTAACAGCGATTAAAGCACTAAGAGAAGAACATGGCGTTAGCCCGGAAGCGAGATATCTAGAAAACGTGGGTATGAATGCAGCCCAGATGTTACAAACAGGCAAAATAGCCATGATGGTAGACGGTTCTTGGGCTTTACAAGAGCTGGCCCAAATGGGATTCCCCGTCGGTGTGGCCCCGCTACCGAAGTTTGGGGGGCAAGCCACCACACATGGCCAGGCTCATTTAAATGCTGCCTGGAGTGAAACGGAGCATCCAGAGGAGGCCTGGGCTTTAATAAAGTACCTCTCATCTGAGTCTTATCAATTAGATTTAATACGTGAAGGACTGTGGATGCCGAACAGAACCAATATGTATACACAAGAATGGATTGATCAATGGCACAATCCAGATGTTCACCCTGAAGGTTTTGTGGCCATGACTTCGTTCTTCAAAGATTCGAAACCGTTTCCATTCGCTTTAAATGATAAGGCTGCGATTAACGATATCATAACAGAAGAGCTTGACAAGTTCTTTTATGGTCAACAGTCTGTAGAGGACACGCTCCAAGCTATTGAGCAACGCGGGCAAGCTGAACTAGGGAAATAAATCAATAGGGAGAAAGGGGGGAGTCTTTTGAAGCCTGAACATCACCCCAATGGTCATGATCAACATCGATTTAATCTGAGCCACAAAGAAAAGCGTCCATTTCAATCTTGGTTTCAATCATTTTTTTACCAAGACCGGACATGGGCCATCATTTTCTTGCTTCCCCACCTCGTCCTATTTTGTGCCTTCATGTTGTTTCCCGTTGTTGGTTCCTTCTTATTAAGCTTTACACAGTGGGATCTTATAGGGGACATCGAATGGGTGGGGAGCAGTCACTATGTGGCACTGCTAAACGATGCCGTATTTGTTGAAGTGTTTTGGAACACCATCTATTTCACAGTCGTATCCGTGCCTATTGGTATATGTCTCTCTCTTGTACTCGCCGTTGCACTCAATCAAAAGATAAGAGGGATAAAGTTCTATCGAGTAGCCTACTTTCTACCCGTCATCTCTTCAATGGTCGCTGTTGCCGTGATTTGGCAATGGATATATAACCCAGAGTATGGATTATTTAATTTTCTATTAAGTGTGGTCGGTATAGACGGACCAAACTGGTTAAGCAGTGAGACTTGGGCCATGCCGGCCATTATACTCACCAGTATCTGGAAGGGTATCGGGTTTAATATGCTGATCTTTCTAGCAGGACTCCAGGGTATTCCGGACAACTATTATGAGGCGGCAGACTTGGATGGGGCCTCCATGGTGCAGAAATTTCTTCATGTGACGCTCCCATTGTTAGCACCAACGACGTTTTTCGTTACTATCATGTCCGTAATCAACTCTTTCCAAGTCTTTGATACCGTCTATCTGATGACTGGAGGCGGACCTGGACGCTCATCTTCCGTCATTGTCCATTATCTCTACCAAAACGCATTTGAGTACTTCAAAATGGGGTATGCGAGCGCGATGGCTTATGTCTTATTCTTTCTTGTGTTCATTTTCACCATCATACAATTTTGGCGCCATAAAAAGAAAAGTGTTTACTAGGAGGTGCGAACGTGAGAAGGTCTCTTAGAAGTAAAATAATCGCTCACACATTCCTCGGGTTGGGCGCCATAACCATGATATTCCCTTTTTTATGGATGATCAGCACCTCGCTTAAAGATATCAGTGAAGTGTTTGTCTTCCCTCCGACATTCTTTGGGGAGGACATTCGATTTGATAACTATCTGCAAGTGTCTGAACGCTTTCCTTTTGGTCAGTTTTTCGTGAATAGTCTGAAGGTGACGAGTATCGTGGTCATCGCTCAACTGATAACAGGATCTATGGCTGGATTCGCCTTTGCTCGTTTACAGTTCAAGGGTCGTGATGTCCTCTTCGCCCTATATCTGGCCACCCTTATGGTACCACCTCAAGTGACGATGATTCCTAACTTTATCACGATGACGCACTATAACCTCGTTGACACTCACGCAGCGCTATATCTCCCGCAGATGGCCAACGCGTTTAGTACATTTTTGCTTCGACAATTCTTTCTAACCATCCCTAAGTCACTAGAAGATGCAGCGAAGATCGATGGTTGTACACCGTTTGGTATATACTGGCGCATTTTCTTGCCCCTTTGTAAACCTGCCTTGGCCACGCTCGGTGTCTTTATCTTCATGTTTGTATGGAATGATTTTATGGGCCCCCTAGTGTTTATCAACTCCATAGAAAAAATGACGCTACCGCTCGGGTTAGCCTCTATGCAAGGCATGTATGCGACCGACTGGCCCGTTCTGATGGCGGGGACAGTCATTAGTATACTGCCAGTGATCATGATTTTCCTTTTGGCACAAGATTTCTTTATCAAAGGGGTTACTTTATCCGGCTTAAAAGAGTAGTGATGGGGGCAAGCCACCCCTTCCTATATAACTTACTTTTTTTAAGGAGTTGAAATGATATGAAACATACCCAAACAGGTCTGATGCGACCCGTCAACTTAAAATATGTGAAAGTGACAGACGCATTCTGGTCACCATGGCAAGCCCTAGTCAAGGATACCATTATTTCCTATCAGTGGGACGCTTTGAACGATCGCATCCCAGGGGCGGCACCAAGCCACACGATAGATAACTTTGAGATCGCAGCAGGGAAAAAAGAAGGTCAACATTACGGCATGGTCTTCCAGGACAGTGACTTATATAAATGGATGGAAACGGTGAGTTACGTTCTCGCAGCTAATCGAGACGAGAAATGGGAAAAGGTCATGGATGAGGTTATTGAGCTGCTAGAACAAGCCCAAGAAGAGGATGGATACCTTAACACGTATTTCACAGTGAGTCATCCAGAAGAAAAATGGACCAATCTCAAGGACGATCATGAACTATACTGCGCGGGACATCTCATAGAAGCCGCTGTCGCTTACTATGAAGCAACAGGGAAGGAAAAAATCATCCGCATTGTGGGTCAATTAGTCGACCACATCATGACCGTGCTGGGGCCAGAACCCGGGAAAAAAAGAGGCTATCCCGGACACCCCGAGATTGAATTAGCGCTAATTAAGCTCTATCGCGTCACAAAAGAGGAAAAGTATCTTCAGCTGTGCCAATTCTTTATAGATGAACGCGGGAAGCAATCGCCCCATTATTATGATGTGGAAATTGAACAACGTGGCGATGATCAAGTTCAACGGGGCGTTCATAACTATGACTATTTTCAAGCCCATCTCCCAATGAGGGAACAAACGACAGCAGAGGGCCATTCTGTACGCGCCGTTTATTTATACAGTGGCATTGTAGATTTAGCGGTTGAATTAAGCGACGATGAGTTATTACAGGTGAGCAGAACGTTATGGGAGAATACAGTCAATAAAAGAATGTATATTACAGGTGGCATCGGTTCTTCCGCCTACCAGGAAAGGTTCACCGTCGATTATGACCTTCCTAACGACCGCGCCTATACAGAAACGTGTGCTGCGATTGCACTTATTTTCTGGGCACAGCGAATGATTCAGGTTGATGGTCACGCCCGTTACGCAGATATCATGGAACGTGCCTTATACAATGGCGCGTTAAGCGGCATATCGCTTGATGGTAAACGTTACTTCTATGTCAATCCGTTAGAAGTATGGCCACATACCGCGAATCACCGGCATGATATGCACACAGTGAAAACAACGAGACAACCGTGGTTTGGATGTGCCTGTTGTCCCCCTAACATTGCCAGACTGCTCGCCTCTTTAGGGGAATATATTTACTCAGCAAATGATACCGAAGCTTATGTGCACCTGTTTATTGGCAGTGAAACACAATTCGATTTTAACAATCAAACGGTCTGTTTAAAACAAAGGACCGACTACCCATGGGAGGGCAAGGCCAACTTTACGGTTTCAGCAGCACAACCCGTTGATTTTACACTAAACATACGTCAACCGGAGTGGTGTCAACAGGCAACCGTACAGCTGAATGGCCAGACACTCTCATATACGACTAACAAAGGCTATATCAAACTTCAAAGGACATGGCATCCAGGTGATCAGCTTACCCTAGAGATGGAGATGCCAATCAATATCGTTCACGCCCATCCTGAAGTTCGTGAAAATGCGGGCAAGGTCGCTTTACAGCGTGGCCCTATTGTGTACTGCCTAGAAGAAGCTGATAACGGTCGCAACCTCCATGATATCCATTTAGCCCAAGACGCATCGGTTCAATCAACCTTTGAACCCAGCCTGCTAAACGGGGTGACGGTTCTTACCGGGAAAGCGTATCGCACGGACTCTACCCATGTACCAGACCAACTTTATACCACCCAGGTCTATCCTAAGATTCCGTTCGAGTTTAAGGCGATCCCTTATTACACTTGGGCTAACCGGGGAGAAGGTGAAATGCTCGTTTGGTTAAGAAGTGATCAAACGACATCGTAAAAGAGTATTAGAATGTAATTCGGATGGCGGCTGAACAATAAATTGAAAATGTAAAAGAGCAGAGAGTCCCGTGATAGGCTTTCTGCTCTTGTCTTTCTCTTTTATGTAGCAAAACTTGTATAGCTTAGACATCTATAGCAAACGCTTGTATAGCTTAAAATAATTGAAGACGAGCGTACAATGGTCTTGCACAGATCTTCGCCGTCATCTTCTCTTGAGAATCTATTATGGCCGAACATTAATCACGATTTTCCCTTTAGCATGATGACTTTCACTCAGTTGATGCGCCTCTTGGAGCCCTTCTTCTGTCAAAGGAAAATGATGACCTACGATAGGCTTAACTTGCTCGTTCTCCATCAAGTCAGCGAGTTCTTGCAACTGTTCACCGTTGGGGTTAAGCCATAGAAAACCTGCTGTTACATCGTGTGCCTTGGCCTGCTCTTCATCCGGTGGTGCTACAATAGAGACGAGTTTGCCTCCTGCTTTCAATACGTCGTAACTTCTCTCTTGAATGTCTCCCCCCATAGAGTCAAGGACGAGATCATAATCTGCAATGACGTTCTCAAAGTCTTGCTCTTTATAGTTAATAAAAGTATCCACCCCGAGTGATTGAAGCAACGCTTCATTTTTCTCACTGGCCGTTGCAGCGACGTGTGCGCCTACGCTCTTAGCAATTTGAATCGCAAATGTTCCGACACCACCTGCACCGGCGTGTATCAGTACTTTATCGCCAGACTTGAGTTGACCAAAATCAATCAGGCATTGCCATGCGGTGAGACCTGCAAGGGGCACAGAAGCAGCATCTCCAAAACCCATGTTATGAGGTATTCTAGCTAAGTACTTCTCTTCTGTGACGATATACTCAGCGTAACACCCGTTGGACGTCGTATCAGGGCGGGCAAAGACACGGTCTCCAACCTTAAAGGCCGTGACATCAGCACCTACTTCTTTCACGACGCCAGCTGCATCCCAGCCTAAGATAATCGGGAATTCAAAGCTGAGCATCTCTTTTAAGTGACCTGCTCTGACTTTCCAGTCGATGGGATTAACGGATGTGGCGTGCATTTCTATTAAAACCTGATTCGCCTCAGGGGTTGGTATTGGTACTTCTACTTCCTTTAGCTGTTCTGGT
Organism: Caldalkalibacillus salinus; assembly: GCF_016745835.1. Lineage (NCBI taxonomy): Bacteria > Bacillati > Bacillota > Bacilli > Caryophanales > Bacillaceae > Caldalkalibacillus > Caldalkalibacillus salinus. The sequence goes on from NZ_JAERVL010000027.1 coordinate 54,308, forward strand.
CCACCATACTGTTCAATAATAATTGCTTTCATTATTCTACCTCCTCCATTGAGTCTATGACCATCTATGTACACTTCCCATTCTAACCATATTTCAAACGTCAATACTCTCATCCCACATCACACCTATGAATTTCCGGTCTGATTAAGATCAGGGAGCAACACTATTTTTTTGAGAACATGGTATATTTCCCGATGAGGCGGTCCATACTCGTAATAAATTCCCCTTTACCATATATATCCTATTTGCTGAAAGGAGGGATGACGGATGAACAAGACACAGTTAATTCAACAGTTAAAGGATAAGACGGGATTGTCTAAAAAAGATATTGAGTTAACAGTGAATGCATTCATCGAATCCGTTACAGAGACACTTGAAGCTGGTGAAAAAGTACAAATCGTAGGATTTGGCCATTTTGAAACACGTAATCGTTCTGCTAGAAAAGGACGTAACCCTCAAACGGGTCAAGAGATTACGATTCCAGAAAGTCGAGTGCCTGCATTCAAAGCCGGAAAACAGCTTAAAGAAGCGGTGAATTAACCGTTTTGTGCTCCCTTACACCAACAGAAGACATAACGCCACAACATAGAGTCGATTCATATCTATGAATGGTCACTATCATCACTATGACGAACAAAAACATCCCCAAGGTCATCACCCTGTGGGGATGTTTTTTGCTTTACTGATAGAAACGAAAGGTTTCTACAATACGCGGAACATCGTCATTGACCATTTTGATTAACCAACGCAACTCAGGAATCTGTCGATTGTATTCTTTCTTGTCTTTTTTCAAGAATTCTTCTGGTGGTTCTTGTGGTGTGAGATAGGCAAAAACGTTTCCGTCACGCTCATCTAAATACGTATACGGAGAATCACCGTAGAGGTGTTCCCACTGCTGACGGTTCATGTTGAAGACACATAATTTAAATATGTTGGTCCATGAGTGGCCACGGTAGCATCTTCTATACTTTAGATTAAACTCATAAACCGTTTCTGCCTCCTCTCCAGCTGACACGTTCAAGAATACGTGATTTTTCCACCATCTCGGAAACATTAAGGTGTAACCGTACTTTTTATTGCGGTACGTAATGGGTCCTTTTTTGTGCACAAACATCACCTTCTGCATTCATATTTCAATGATTTCAATATATGCAAAAGGAAATTTTTAGTGCATGCGTTTATTTAAAAAGCTTCCTTAAAAAAGCGACTGACGGACGTTTCTTTCCCCCTGTAACGTTTGGGGGAGGTTACATATAACGCCTCTTTTGCTCTTGTTACAGCAACGTAAGTGAGACGTCTCTCCTCTTCAAGCGGATTGTGAATCGAAGAGGCGACATCCTTTGGTGGATCTTCAGTTAACGCGCTACTATGAGGAAGAATAGATTCTGAAGCGCCCGTCACAAAGACAACAGGATACTCTAATCCTTTAGCCTTGTGAATAGTCATTAAGGTAACCGCATCTTGGGCATCACTGGCCGTCCTTTGACCCATATCATGGTGTTGTTCAATGATGGTGTCGATGAATTCAAGAAACGAAGCAACGGTTTCAAAACGTCTCGCGGATGTCTCTAACTCTTCTAATGTTTCTTTGAGCATCATCTTCACTAAGGTGTTCGTTTGATCTCTCGCCTCTATAAATTTATCGTAGGTGGCACGAACCTCTAATATTGCGGCATACGGCGATTGACGCTTCAACCCCTCGATCATCCGCTTTTTTTCTTCTATTTTTTTCTGTTGAAAACGCCGGAGATGAGGTTGGTGCATGAGATGGTCAAAAGGGGTCGCTTCAGGTGATGTCACCTCCCTTTCCTCTATCCAACGCATCGCGTTCTCTTTGTTTAAATACAGTGTAGGAATGACTTGCATCAGCGCATCTTTGTCCCAAGGCTGAAAGGAAAGACGCAAGTGATCTATCACCGTTTTAACCGTATGTTGCTCGTAAAAGTGCTCTCCATCATGATATGAGATAAATGGGATATCCTGTATGACAAGCTGCTCAAATAAACTTCGACTGGACGTCAATGTACGATGCAATATGGCAAAATCACCAAAACGTCTCTTGTCAGTTTTCACTTCGTCTTGAATCATTTGTATGATCGCTTTGGCCTCTTCATCTGTGTCCTGAGGTCTCAAGTAACAAGGGATAGGCCCGTCGTGTGTGGCTTTGAGATCGCCAGACTTAGTGGTTTGATTATGCTTTATGATTTGGTTACCTAAGCCCACCACTCGACTAGATGAACGATAATTGATATCCAATTCAATCAGTCGCGCGTGTTTATAGTCCTGATCGAAATTGAGGATGATACTGGGATCAGCGGATTGGAACGAATAAATGCACTGTTTTTCATCTCCCACGACCATCACATTGTTTTGCGGTTGGGCCAGCTGTTGGACTAAATGGTATTGGATCGCATTCGTATCCTGAAATTCGTCCACCATGACATACTGGAAACGACGTTGCAGCTGGGCAAGTAACGTCGTTTGGCGTTTAAGTAAGGCTTCACTTTTCAGTAAAATATCATCAAAGTCTATGTATTGCTGTGCCTTCTTCCACTCTTCATATTGTGTGAGGACCTCATAAACCTTTTGTTCACCCGGTTTTTCTCGAGGAAGGCTATGGACTGTTTGACCCTTGCGTTTATGATCGGATAAAGTGGTTAAAAGTGTTTCTGGTTGGTGTGATTGGTCCAGTCCTTTCTCTTTTAATATCATCTTGACGATTGTTTGTTTACGCTTTTCTCCCACTAATAGTGTCTCCTGTAACCCTTTATGGCGAAGTAGGCGGTAAAAGATAGAGTGAAAGGTTCCCGATACGACTTGTGTTCCTCTCTGTCCCACAAGCTGGATAATCCGTTGGCGCATTTCCTCCGCCGCTCTTTTAGTGAACGTCATGAGCAAGATGTGTCTGGGATCGACCTGCAGATGTTGTATCAGGTAGGCGGTTCGGGCGACTAGGACGGTTGTTTTCCCTGTGCCAGCCCCAGCTAATGTCAATAATGGTCCCTCACCGTGCCGGCAAGCCTCGATCTGTCTTTCATTTAAAAATAAACCTTGCGCTTCCAGCAGACGAAAAAAAGGAGCATCGCTCTCATCATGAGGAACGAGCTCCACACTTGTTTTCACTTCCGCCTCCTCAGCTTTCGGAATGCTTTGTGATGTCACCCCAAATGGCTGATAACGCGCTTCGTATAGTATGGTCATGCTATCTCCCCTGTTACCTATGTCATAAGAAGTGTGGATGCAAATCGTTTTATTATTGGGTGTGTATATCCATGAGTTGGTTTAATAGATCACATCTGTTAATCATAATATGGGGAGTAGAGATCGTCAAATGCAATCCTAACGATACAGCTTGCCTTTATCGTCCACGTAGACGGTCTCAACGATCGTACGCTGATAGGCAAATCCTTCAGGCGTTTCACCTTCGACTTCTATTGTAATATTGTAAATACCAGGCTGATCCACCTGTGGTAGAGTAAAGGTCATATCCTTCACCGGCTCGTTTGTGACTAATTTTAAGCGATCATTCGCCTTGATCCCTTGCTCTTTAAGTTTGGCTTGGTCCGGTAAAAAGTCAATAGAATGCTGAACCTCGATATCGTCGCTTGTCACGTCTGTATCAGAAGCAAAAATGGTGAATGTCCCTTGGTCCGCATCTTCTTTCACTTGAAAATCGTACGTTGAAGAGGTCTCGAATTCTGTATATAGGAAGTACGCTCCATCGACTCCAGACTGATAAGAGGCTTCTATCTTCCACTCACCCGGTCGAGGGTTATCTAATACAATCTGATGATTGTAAGCCCCTTCTAAATACTGTTCAGCCTCAGTCATGTTCACTTGAATAGGCTGGGCATGGCCATAAGGATCTCGGAGTGTGATGTGTTGAGCGGGTTCGTCACTTAACAAATGAATCGTGACGGATTGCACATCGTTTTCAATGGCAAATGCTTCAGTCGCATAGCCCGTATGTTCTCCCCCACTTAAATAGTGATTGCTTTGGGTGCTCGCCCCTTGTGTGCTTTGGTTGGATTGATCTGAATCTGTCATCGATTGTGACTCTTCACCTTCCTGTGTTTGCTCGGTCATGCTTGATGTTGTCAGGTAGGGTTTAAACCAGTCGAAGGTTTGCCCCGTCTTTATCTCATTATGATCCCAAGAATCGATGCGAACCATTTGGCCACTTGGGACGTAAGCGTTGTCGACCACAACGGCACCATCATTTGAGCCGTGACTAGACAGGTATAACCCGCCCCACCATAACGCTGATGCAAATGACCCCCAGCTCGTGCCTGCGAGTGTGTAATATTGATTTTGACCGACATTATAATGGGCGTCCGTTTCAGAGCGAAAATAACTCATATAACCGGTTTGAAGCGAGTAAGTGGCATCATTGCGCTGTCCTAGTATCGCTGCCAGCCACCATGCGGAGCCACTATAAGCTAAATCGGCGAGCTGTGAGCCATAATGAGGAGAGCCCAAGGTAACCAAATTAGATACGTAAGGGTAAGCATTGTAGTGGACGAGAGCACTCTGGCCATCAATGCCACCTTTACTATGAGTCACGAGTACGAGCTCTTTTCCAAAGTACCGAGAAATCTCTTCTATTTTTTGCGATAAAAGATAGCCGTTATCCCACATGTTTTTCTGCGGATATAGGTCTATAAACGCGGTTTGGTACCCGTTATAAAATGCGGTACTATACATATCATTGTCTTTCCACCACGTCTGCGCTTCCCCGTTTAACCCGTGCACAAATAAAAGAACAGGTAAGCTATGATCTAAATGATCGGGTGTTTGACCAATATACCATGTACCCGGATTACCTCCAGAACCGCTACCACCACTCGTGCTAATATCTTCACTTACAATAGGTTCCTTGAGATCATCAGCGTAGATCGGTTGCAAACAAATACCAAACGCTAAAACGAGGCTTAACAGAACAATGAGACTTTTGGACCCTTTTAATTGAAACACAAACCAACCTCCTTGAAATGTTTTACAGTCCATTATATGTGTGCATCATTGTCCGCTAAGACCTATTTCCTAGTAGGATACAATCATACAAAAAAAGCCCCCTTTTGACATCACTTAACAGGGGGTATACGGAACAAATTTTGCAGTGAATGAAACTCATAGATAGGTATACAAATGTTGTTGCTTTCAGGGAAAACGTTCAGAAGAAATTACTGGGGAAGCTATCCCCTCTGCTCTATAATGGTATGGGCGGCCCTTAACGCTAAGAGGTAACTATCAACACCGAATCCACTTATCTGACCTTGAGCAATATCTGCGAATACAGAGTGATGCCTGAATTCATCTCTAGCATGAATATTAGACATATGCACCTCAATAAATGGGACTTCGAGGATATCTAGTGCATCGCGAATACCATAGCTGTAATGCGTCCATGCTCCCGCATTAATAATTACGGCATCCACTTCATCCTGATAAGCTTGGTGGATACGTTCAACCATTTCGCCTTCTGCATTGGTCTGAAAAGTATCTACTTGGATGCCAAGCGCTTCTCCAAGTAGCGTTAGTTTTTGATTTATGTCATCAAGTGTTATCGTTCCATATATCTTTGGGTCTCTTTTGCCGAACATATTGTGATTAATACCATGTAACATGAGTACTTTTTTCATGGTTCGTTTCCTCCTTTCTTAAGGTCATTTTATCATAGCCTTGTCAAACACTACATCTATGATATTGAATCCGCAACCGTTATGCCTCATCCTATAGCTCATCCTACTATTTTGCAGTTGATAGGTTAGGCTTGTATTCGATATACTAATATCATATTATCTACATAAATATCAGATGAAAGAGTGCTTATACCATGCATACACTTGAGCCATCCCTTCAAGAAAAGAGTATTGTTTTCACAGGTTTTATGGGTGTTGGTAAAACCACCATCGGTGAGCAAGTAGCCCAAAAATTGGGCCGCACGTTTATCGATATTGACCAAGAGATTGAAGCAGAGTACGACATGCCTACGGCTGACATTTTTAAACGTATCGGTGAGAAGGCTTTTCGCGAAAGAGAAAAGACGCTCATTTCTCATTATAGTCAGCAAAAACTAAAAATAATTTCAGTGGGCGGTGGGGCGTTTCTTCATAAAGAGGTCAGAGACGTCTGTCTAGAAAACTGTATTGTCATATTTTTGGATATATCTTGGGACACTTGGAAAGAGAGGCTTAACATGCTCGTTGATAGTCGCCCTGTTCTACAGGGGCGTTCACTTGAAGACATAGAAGCACTATTTTATAAAAGACAAGAGGTCTACGCTCACCATCACTTAAAAATTGCGACCGATCATTTAGAGATAGATGAAATGCTGGATACTATCATTGACTCTCTTAAGCTTTCTTGAGAGCAGTACGATGAGAAAAGTGAATATGTCGTGCTTCTTTATCTATAGAGTCCGGGCCATAATCTTAGGAACATATCATATAGGTGTTAGTCATAACCAACCTGAATGATTAAAAAACGGACCCTTTTGGCTATCAGTCATACCAATGGGTCCGTTTTAATGTCTGTTTAGTCTATGGATCTTTGAGATACTAAGGCAAGTTTAACATGACGCTGATGAATATCTAGGGCACGCATATAAAGCTCGTCATCCATTTTAAAACGACGCTGCACCCAATACTGTATTTCAGCATCTGATAATACTTTTACGCTTTTCTGCCCGCCACCGAGGTGTTGTTTTAAAGTGCGATGGGTGAGAGAGGTGGGCTTATGATCCACATACCCGAACATGGTGGTCTCTTTTAGTGAGGGTGACGTCTCCCAATCATAGGAACGTTCAATAAGTGGCCAGATCTGATCTAACCCTATGGGGGTTGGATCTAACACTTTTTCCTCACCGATGCCTCTAAAGATAGTGATCTTGTTGTTTGCTGATACCGTGTAATTAAAAGTTTCTCTGTTGTTCTGCGCCTCAAAGGAGTGATAGAGGGGCATGGCTTGGTACAAAGGGGCACAAAAGCCAAGATCAACATAATAAGGTTGATCTAAGTCCACGCGCAAACAGACGTGTCCAGGGTCCATATATAGGTAATCGACTTGAAAGGAAAGTGAGTGCAACAAATGGTAAAATCCGATTGAAATGGTGAAGCACGTGCCGCCGAACCCATGTTGAACCAAACGTTGAACATATTCATCTAGCGAGGGAAGGTATGCCCCCGTCTGACGTGCTTTTTCCCCGTCTAGTATCTTAGATAGATTCTCCCACTTCACTTTGAGCTGATGCTGACGGATGAGTGTATTCAAAAAAGACAGACTTGGTGCTGACCTGTCGACTTGTAAGAATGCTAGGAATTGATCTACGGTCGTGTCGCTCATTCTGCTCATGCTCTTCATTTTATCCCCCAATTAACTCATTGAATGCTTGTCTCATAATCAAAACAGGGACACAGTTAAGTGAAAGTCGGTGTCTTCATTTGAGTACAACAATCGATGTCCATCTTCACTCGCCCCCATGCACGTTGTTGATCTTTGTTTGTGGGCACAGTCAAATCACAAGAACGCTCGATAAGGTGCAATAATAGGTCTTTTGTCAGTGGGTCGTGATAGGCCTGTTTATCAATATAGCGACACAACGTGTGAATCATTTGATGTTGAAAGTAAGGTGCGATCTCTTTTACGTATTCTAACCTTACCTTGATTTGTCCACTTCTGACGGCTTCATTCCAAAAGTAGGACTCTGTCATGTGCTCTGTTTTACCGTTTTCAAATTCAATACAAACCTGACCTTGTTCCACTTTTGCTACACCAACTGTATTTGATTCAATGTCTCTTACAATCAATGCCACGCCCTCCTCTTTCTTAACATCTTTGAACTATAACCTTTCCCTCCTAGAATGTATCCACTTTCTTAATCGTTCAGTGCGTGTTCAACTCTTGTCTTGTCATGCATATAACGTTTTATTTGCATATATTTGTTAATTTATCCTTCTCATGTCTAGTTTTCGTTTCTCTATTCCCTTTTCTGACCTTCCATTCATTTCAGCGTGCAAACGGTTCCAAGGTTAAAAAGAGTCATTGAATATTTCACATGATCTACTGCTATTGTACCAATAAGTCGATGTGGGGTCTAAGCATTTTTTCAATACAAAACCCCAGCCTATCTAGACTGGGGTTGGCGTCATTTTGCTTAAAATGACATTTTTATCAAATGGTAGAAATGGTAAAAAATAAATGCTCGTTGCCGAGGCAATGGATTGTCACTATAGGATCAACGCCGTTTTACACTTTAACATCTTGTAAAAGTGCTAGTATCTCTGTAAAGTTTTGTCCTTTAGCGATGTCTATAGGGGTTTGACCTGTCTCATTAGCTATATGTGGGTCAGCTCCGTGCTTGAGTAGTAACTTGACCAGCTCGACGTTTCCAAGTAAAGAAGCCTCATGCAAAAGCGTGAAGCCACCATGGTGTTGCTTGGCGTTAGCATCCGCCCCATTTTGTAATAGTAGCGCGACAATTTCTAGGTTTTTGTTCGATGAAGCGGTTTGAATTGGCAGGTTGTCCATCTCATTTTTTGTTCTGATATCAACCGGCGCACCATGTTGGATAAGAAACTCAGCCACTTCGTAGTGCCCAAAGAAACAAGCCAAATGGAGTGGCGTCCATCCATCAGGACTGTAGGATGCAACGATAGACTGATCCTGCTCTAGTAACGCTTGAACTCTATCTTGCCTACCCGCTGCAGCCGCTTCAAAAATCGTAAGCTCATGTCCTTTAGACATAATGTACTCCAAAATATCCGTTGCCCCATAATAAACGGCTGTCATGACGATTGAAACGCCGTCTAAGTCTGTTGCTTTTAATAAAGAAGGATCGCTTTCGATCTGCTTTTTCACTTCAGAAAGTTCGTTGTCTTTAATGGATTGAAATAATGCTAATGCCTGATACGTACTCATACCCATTCCCTCTCTTCTATCTTTTTATTTTTTGTATGGTTTAGTAGCCCTATAATGTCTCGTACAGTCGTGTTTGTACACGTTCACTGTTGACTCCTTTTCACACGCCCCGTAGAAAATGATGGTACATTTAATAGAGGCTAGACTGAAAAGGCTTTCTTACGAGATATCCTTCGTATGTATGATTAATTCGCTAAAAATGGTCAAATTCCTCTTTTTTCAACAAAAAATGACAAAAGAAAAAACCTTTATATATCCTTCGTATTCAGCACCATGTTTGTTACCGTAAAGGGACTCTCATTTCTGTATTGCACATCACCATTTATGACAGACAAAAAAATACCCGCTCCTTATGGTTCCAAGGATAAGCGGGCATCCTGCTTTTTTGGGTTGGTTGCGGTTTTATTCGGAGGGTGAAAATGTTCGCTTCGCAAACTCTTGCTCAAGCATGAAGAACGCATGGCTGTTTTGATCGATACGTTTTAACTTGTGAATAATAGAGTCAAAATGGTCTTCCTCTTCAACTTGTTCGTTAATGAACCACTTCAGAAAGTTGATCGTGGCATGTTCTCTTTCATTAAGGGCAATATCGGACAGTTCATAAATCCTTCTCGTCACTTCTTTTTCCTGTTGTAAACTTTTCTCAAAACAATCTAAGACCGACTGAAAATCATTTTTCGGTTCTGTCGTAGCCGTAATTTTAGCTCGTTTACCTATCGTGTTCAGAAAGTGAAAAATCTTCATCCCATGGTAACGCTCTTCCTCTGATTGAACAATGAAAAAGTGGGCAAACCCGTCTAGACTTTGGGCAGAGCAGTAAGCGGCCATAGCCAAGTAGGAACTCGATGAGAAAAATTCGTAATTCATTTGGTCATTGAGCTTCTCATGCAATTTGTCACTGATCATGGTCATCCTCCTTTATCGAGTCATTAGGGTGATAGCGTATAAGCCCAGGGTATAAACGTCCTTACTATATGCTATTCATTAAAATCTTTTTATTCGTATTTCTCATCATTTTTATAAGCTTTCTTTTTTCATTTCTATATGTTTACTTTTTCATTTCTATATGTTTACTCTTATCATTTTTATATGATGCCATAACCTTGTCCCCTTTTACTCACTGGAGGCTGGCTATTAGACTGCATTGACTTGAGGTCAAACTATGCTTGTCAAACTATGCTTGATACAGACTGCCGTCCCACGCATATTGCTGAAGCAACTTTTGGTTCAATTCAACACCTAACCCGATACCTTTGGGAACGTGAACAACGCCATTGCGGGGTTTGATCGGGATAAGGTCATGGAATGGATTTTCCATGACGTCCCATTCAACAGGTTCTATATCGTCTCCCCCCATCTTGCTAGATGACGGCAAGCAGCATTGGATACACAAGGCATGTAAAAGAGATAAGCCACCGTCAAAAGCGTGAGGAGATACTCTCCTGCCATGGGCACGGACCATATTAACTGTTGTTCGATATTCATCTAACCCTTCATGATGCCCAATATCCGGTTGAAAAATGTCTACACCTACTTTGGAAAGGAGAGGGATGAAGTCAGGGGCTTGGGTTAAGTTTTCCCCTGCTGCAATGGGAAGAGATAAAGCGGCATTCAACGCTTGATATCCTATTATATCATTAAGGGGTAAGGGCTCTTCAAACCATAACCACTGCTCATACTGTTCAAACAACGTTGTCCAACGTTTCGCAGTTGACAAATCATAGCTTTGGTTCGCATCAACTGCTAGTTGGACATCCTGCCCAGACATAAGGTCCATACACTGCTTAATATGAGCTTGATCTTCTTTTAATGAGCGTCCCCCAATCTTGACTTTGAGCATCGAATAGTTATTTTGAAGGGTTTGTTCAATTTTTCGCAAGGAAAGATTCATCCAATCCGTTTGATCGGAATAAGATTGAAATGAGGCGTAAACCGGTATGTTCTCCCTGAGCATCCCACCATATAGATCAGTCAAATGAACTTGGGCGTATTGTGCCAGTAGATCCATTAAAGCCATGCTCACAGCACTCGCTGCTCGGTGGTGCCATTTTTTAATGGTTTGGACAATCATGGTGTGTTGCTGAACGCTTTGCCCGATCAAGTAAGGAATGATCCTTTTCTCAAATCCTAGGTGTAACGTGGGAAGCCAATCTATACATTCACCCCAGCCATGTACCCCGTCTTGTGTTGTGATACGTATGATATAACACGACCGATATTCTTTTAGACCATTGGCATCTCCATACGGTTTAGCTATGCGGTATAACAGAGGAAACGTGTCTACCTGCTGAATGTACATGACTCTCACCCTCCAACCCAATACATTCATTCATCGTCATCGTTGGCTACACATCTTTACGTTTTAGTTTAGCCAGACGTTACTGTTTCATCCCTAGTCCAATTTTATCCATATTCATAGATCCGTTATTTAGAGAGATACTGAAAAAGAACTTGTCTTTAGTGAGGAGGCCCTTCATTGTCGGAAGAAAAAATAGAACATATCTTAAAGCAAGGCATTTACGGTACACCAGAGACGAAACCTGAGGAACGTAAACTTTTCCTGTCCACCTTGCGAGAAAGAGTTTATATCGCTCTGACTATGAGCCAGGTGAAAGAAAAGGATGTTTATCCTGAGGTAGAGCAACAAATGAAAGGGATTTTATCCTTAGATCAAGTGCATATGTATCTGAATGGCCATTTAGACTATAGCTACTTATCCAAGTACATTCAGCTTGCAACAAAGTATAACTGTCCGTTCACGATGGTCCAAAACAACACCCACCACTCCCCTATGGGGCTTGTCCTGGCAGATGAAGAAGCTGTTGAACGTGATAGCATCTATATAGAAGACGCCTTATTCAAGCAGGACATCGCGTCAGTGACCTAAGGTTAGTTTTACAACTCAGGAAAACTTCACAGAGATAGACGACTGACGATATGGGTCTCGTTAAGGAGCACCACCATCATGTGTGCCATACACTAATATAAACATATTTCTCAGAAAGGGGATTTGCGAGTGGATTTTATAAGTCCCAGTCATGGAAGGATGTCTTTACAGGAGATTACGTATAATATCCAAACCTTTATTGAAGAAGACCCTAAAGCCAAATATAAAATTGTCATTGGGACAGACTCACAAACAGTGAAAAATAAAACGACGTTTGTCTCCGCCTTAATTGTCCACCGTGAAGGCAAAGGGGCTCGGTTCTTTTACAGAAAACTGAGAGTCAAACGCATCCCAGATCTACGTAGTCGCATCTACAAAGAGACGGAATTGAGCCTGAATCTCATCGACCACCTCAAAGAGAAAGGCATCGTGTCCTTGCTCCAAGATTGGCCCATTGAGGTGCATATCGACGTGGGGCAACATGGTGAAACACGGATGCTGATACAAGAAGTCGTGGGGTGGGTCACCGCTGTCGGTTACGAAGCGATCATTAAGCCACACTCTTTTGGCGCAAGTTCAGTTGCTGATAAATTTACAGGTTAGATGATGAGACGATGTAAAAAAAGTAACTTCACACACATTAAATACAGCGATCAAAAGCCCTGTACGTGTCCACCGTGTGTAAAGCTACTTTAAAGTGATTTTAGTGATTTTAGTGATTTTAGTGATTTTAGTGAGTATGATTTACTTGCTGAAATGAATGCTTCTTCAACGTAACGCTCGTGCGTTTTTAAGAAATTATATCTATTGTTATAGATTGCTTGTGTTTATTTATTCATCTTGAACTTCATAAACGTTGGCATCATTTACGTTAATCACATAGCCGCCGTCAAAGAAGTACAATATCTTTTCTTTGACGCGTTGTTGCCAAATGTCTTCTATTGCTTTAGCGTATAAATTCAACTGCAGTTCATACCGTTTAGCTAAGACAGGCTTTGCCTGGGTAAAGCCTTGAGGAAATGGACCATGGATCGTGTCCGTCTTGTAATCCAATAAGATCAATTCCCCTTCATGCTCGAATAAGCAGTCAATGACACCTTGCATGAGCACTTTGTCATCAGATAGTTGCGTCAGGTGAGTGGTGACTTGTTCACCTTTAAGCTTTTGTATGTCACTTGCAGGCAATGTGTAGCTGAAGGGCATTTCTCTTTCAATCCAACTGGCTTCCTGCAATCGGTGGTTAATATCACTGTCTGAGAACGCCACTAGTGGCGTTAGATCGATATCCTCGGCTACAGTAGGGTCCAGTAGTTCTCTATCTACTAAGGTTTGCACAAAACGTTGCATGTCTGCCATGCTCATCGACTGACCTAAGGGCAGATGTTGCATGATGACGTGTACAGCCGTTCCCCTTTCTGTAGCCGTCAGCGAATGGGCCTGCAAAAAACGTGGACGATCCACAATAGGCTGTTGTTGCTCCGCTTCACCCAAGACTGGACTCATTTCCAATGTCTCTTCCTGAAACATCTTCCACTCTTGCTGTTTTTTAATCTCAGTCACCGATTGTTTGGCTAGCATGGTTTGCGCTAGGTGAGAAGGATACTGCCAAGTGAGTCTCCGGTGAATCTCTTCAGCATGTTCGGTCATTTCCGGTACGGGATTGACCGCCTGAATGTCAGCCAAACGCGCCTCCTGCTTTTGCTGATCAGTTGTATGGACCGCGACTAACGTAGAGGCAGGCACGAAGGTTAAGCGCCAAGAGGACACATGATCCCCTAAGTGATGCTCTCCTGCGGGTGTGGCCACCTGTGCTTTTTCAAAGACAGGATGGCTATGACGGTGGCGAACGAGTGCCGGACCCATCCAGTCAAAAAACGTCTTTGCTTTCAAACGAATCAAATCTGGGAGTACCCAACGCCTGTGATGAGCGTGTTCCAACCAGGCCCCGATATGCTTCATCGTCTCCTTTAGTGTTCCTACGAGGACAAGTCTCTCCTTCGCTCTCGTCAAGGCCACGTATAAGACGCGCATTTCCTCTGCTAACATTTCTTTTTCCATTTGCTGTTTTAACAATCCATAGGGTAATGTAGGATAGCTAATTCTTTGTTCCGTATCAATGACGCGCGTACCCAATCCCCACGTTTTATGTAACAGGACCTTTTGATTCAGATCCATACGGTTGAAATTTTTATTCAAACCTGCTACAAACACGACAGGGAACTCAAGTCCCTTACTCTTGTGTATGGTTATGACGCGAACAACGTCCTCCTGCTCACCTAAGGCTCGTGCCGTCCCTAAGTCTCTTCCCTGGTCTTGCATCCGCTCAATAAATCTGAGAAAACGGAACAGCCCGCGAAAAGACGTTGATTCATACTGTCGGGCGCGATCATACAACGCGCGTAAGTTGGCTTGGCGTTGTTGACCGCCAGGCATCCCACCCACATAGTCATAATACCCTGTATCTTGATAAATCTGCCAAATCAGGTCTGCGAGCGAACCTTGGCGTGCTTTCGTTCTCCATTGTTGTAGCTGCTTATCAAAGTGGTACAATCGCTTCTGCAGTTCAGAGGTGAAAACGGGCCTAGCGTCTGTATCTCCATGTGGCGCTTCTAAATGGATTGAGCCGGTTGCCTCTTCTACATCGTCTAAGTCATTTTTATGCGCATCCCTCACCGCTTGGTCTGAGTCCTCTGAGTCCCCTTCAGGAGAGGTTAAACATGCGCGAAAGGCCTCATAGAAGCTTCCTTTTTGCTGATGTATGCGAATGTGCGCCAACGCTTCACCGTCTAGCTGAACAAATGGAGATCGAAGGACACTGGCAAACGGAATATCCTGATAAGGATTGTCAATCACTTTTAACAAGGATAGCATCATGGCCACTTCCGTCGCCTCAAAATATCCAGTCGTCAGTTCAGAGTAAGCGGGTATCCCTTGTTGCTTCAGCTCTTCTAAGATGACGGGGGCCCATGTCGAGGTCGCTCTGAGTAAAATCACAATATCACGGTACTGTAAGGAGCGATACTGTTGGGTTTTAGTATCATAGATTTGCGTAGGTGCATCCTCTTCATGTCCAATCATGGTACGTATTTTTTGACCTATATACCTCGCTTCGAGCTGTACATTTTCTAAGTCTATCGTTGGGTCCTCTGTATCTTCCACAAAGTCATTTTGCTTAGTAGAAGTGGACGCATGACCCTTCGCCTCGACATCGAGCTCCTCGCGATCAATCATGGCCACTTCCACAGGTACGTCTTCCTCTGGATAAGAGGCCCCCACCTTGAGTGCGGCCGCTTCATCATAAGGGACTTCACCGAGTTGTTCGCTCATTAATTGATAAAAAAGAAAGTTCGTTCCTTCTAAAACTTCTCTACGGCTTCTAAAGTTGCGAGCGAGATCAATCCGTACACCTGCCCCTGCAGAGCGGCGTTGAGGGTTCTCCTGTTGGGTGTTATCCCGTTGTGGGTCATCATCTTTTTGCTGTGGGTCGTCCTGACGCTGCATGTCCTCCTCCATGGCTGGCGGGGGACCGTCCGTTTTCAACATGTCATCAATCGGTGTGAAATGCTTGTATTTCTGTATAAATAGACCCGGTTCAGCCATCCTGAAACGGTAAATACTCTGTTTGACGTCCCCAACCATAAACAGATTCCCTGGGTCATCCTGACGAATGAGCTGTAATATCGTCTCCTGTACAAGATTCGTATCCTGATATTCATCCACAAGAATCTCAGCAAACCTCTGCTTATAACTTAAGGCCACTTCGGAAGGCATAGGCGCTTCGAGTGTAGATCCCTCCTGCATTAAAATGTCTAAACACAGATGCTCTAAGTCAGAGAAATCAACGATCGCCTTCTTACGTTTGATTTCATCATATCGAGTGGCGAACGCTTGGACACAAGAGACAAGCGTTTGGATGTGGCGACCCATGCTGAGGATGTCTTCTTTGTGAGCCTCTTTGGGACGTGAGAACCATTCTTCTTGCCGTTTGCTGACCTCTTTTTTAATACGATCTCGCAACTGTTTCACTCTGTTCTGCTTCTGCGCATCAATATGGTCGCCTTTACAAGCCTTTAAACGACCAAAACTAACAGATTCAAAAGCTGTGCAGAGACTGTCCCACCCTTCACTTGCGGCTTGCAATAGTTCTAGGATAATCTGGCGGTCGGCCTCAAGATTCACAGCGTAAGCCTCTGGTCCATCCAGTTCCTGGGTGAGTGCCAGTCCTGTATCGATTTGGTCTAACCAGCTTTGGCATTCGCCTTGGATATGGTCACATAGTGCTTTGGTGCATGATGCGAAGAAATCATCTACATTTTGATAGCTTTGTACGATATGGGCCAACCATTGGTTCGGGAACGGGTGACTACGAGAAAAATGATAGAGTTGTAACACGAGTCGCTGTAAATCAATATCAGAACGATCGGTACTAAAACGATCCACGAGATCGTAAAAAGCCTCATGATCAGACTGTGCGTACCATTCTTCGAATAACGTCTCAAACACTTCCTCTTGAATCAGTGCCACTTCCGTATCCTCAGCAACCCTGAATTTGGGATCTAAATCTAACTGATAATAGTAGCGCCTCATGACGTCTAGGCAAAACGAGTGGAGGGTGGAGATACTCGCTTTATTCAAAAGTGTCAATTGACGTTTGAGGTACAAAGAATCAGGGTTTTGCTCTAATGCCTGTTCTAGGGCTTCCCCTATTCGAGTCTTCATCTCCGCTGCTGCAGCGTTAGTAAAGGTCACAATGAGCAGACGATCGACGTCCACCGGGTCCTCCGTGTCTAAGATGCGATGAATCATGCGCTCCACGAGAACGGCTGTTTTACCCGAACCTGCTGCAGCGGCAACTAAAATATCTTGCCCTTTGGCTTTAATGGCTTGCCATTGCTCATCCGTCCATAAGCTTCCTTCTGGCTTAGGGGGAATATCGATTCTCATATCCTGCATGCCTAACTCTCCCTCCTTCTGACGCTGACGTCTCCTGTGCTCTCTGTATGCTGTTCCGTAGCCTGCCTTAAGCTATCCATTATCCCCTGTCTAGAAAGGGGGCGCTTAGTGTCATATTGGTTCTCTTCTAACGTTTGGTCGTATTGACACACCGACTTAAAGGAACAGAATGTACACGGGGTTCGTTGCTTGTACTGGTACGGTGCAATATCGATGTCCCCGTTTGTGATTTTGATCCCGATGTCCTCGACCTGTTGCCGTACAAACGCCCTGAGGTAGTCAAATTCCTCACGACTAGCTACTTTTGAATTACTGTAAAAGCTACCATCCTTCTTCAACGCCACTGGGATGACGTCGGAGTACTGGGTGTCCAGTGTAGTGTCCATGCTTCTAACCACATCTTCATCCGCAAGGACGAGTCCCTTCATTTTAAACTGACGGTACAGTTCTTGATCGACAACATCCTGAGGTACAGGGCCAGTCTTATTAAGGATCGGGTTATGAATATGAAAGTACAGCACCCCAGCAGCCTCCGCTTGTTGACCCAACCAACGTTCAGCGTATGTGATAATCACATCGAGGTACATTAACATCTGTAAGGACATACCGTAATAGACTTCACTGAGATCAACATCACGTTGGCTAGACTTATAGTCTATGACACGTAAATATAAGTGCCCTGCCTCCTCTGCACGATCCACACGGTCGATACGCCCGATAACCTCCATACTAACCCCGTTCGGCAACGTAAAATGAAGAGGGGGTAGCGCTTCGCCAGGTCCAAATCCAACTTCCATGCCAATGGGGTAGAATTGACTCCCTTTGGCGTGCTCATGTAACACGTCCGACGCACGTTCGACCACTTGTTGGAGCTTTCTTTTGATGTACTGGTGGCGATGACTACTCAATAGAATATTCCCTTGTAATCGTGGCGCAATCTGCTCCACCACTTCTTTCGCTAGAGTTCTACACTCGTCCTTGCTTAACTCATGCCACTGACGTTTTGAATATCGCAGCTGATCATCAATCTTTTTCAAAGCAGCATGAAATAATTGCCCGATATCAGGCGCTTCAAGGCGAAATACGCGACGTTCCTTCAACCTTAAGCCATGTGATAGGAACTGAGAGAACGGACAGGCTTGGAATTTTTCCATACGTGACACACTCGCCCGTATCCGATCACCATATAATTGCTTGCTTGTTTCTCGCTTAAGCGGTTTTGCTTCATTACGGTAAAACAAGCTTTTGAGTGTCCGTCTCGCTTCATCTCTCCAATGCTCATCCTTCACTAGCCAGTTATACGCATCCCACCAAAAAGGCGCCAATGGGTACCCTTTCTGCCAATGGCGTAAAACGGATGTAAGGGAGGATAGGGTCTTAAATGGTCGCTGAATGAACGCCAATTGCTCGGCTTCCGCCTGTTCGTAAGGATCTTGCACCGCCAGTTGCTCGGTTAGCTCCGGAAAGAGTGACGTGATTTTGCGCAAGAAGATAGAGGGCTGTAACGATTTCCCTTCCGCATCGGCGAGCGCGTAACTCACAAACAGTCGCTCAGATGGGGCACAGACGGCAAGATAAAAACCAAACGTTTCTAATGCCAGTTTTTCTTTCTGACATGGGGCCAATCCCATCCCTGCTTCAGACAGCCATTCCCGTTCATCATCCGTAACGATGCCTTCCTCCTCCGTTCTAGCTGGTAACACACCGTCGTTGACACCCATGAGAAAGACAACCTTACTATCTGAAAAACGACTGCGTTCCATGTCTCCAACCACAACTTGGTCGATGGCTGGTGGGACGTGCGCAAAGCGTAGTCTTTCACAACCGGACTCCATGAACTGGGCGAAAAGCTCAAGCGATATATGCTCATCTCCCATCATTTCGACTAACTGGTCTAGTAAATCCATTATGGCGCCCCATACTTGGTCATGTTCACGGGCTAATCTTAGGTTGCCTTGAGCTTCAGCCTGACTCTTCCATAGCGCCATTTTACGAGGCACTTGTATATCTTCAAGGTACTGAAACAGCGCCGCACACATCGCTCTCACATGAGGGGCTTGTCGCAGTCGCTGCTCTAATGCTGAGATCGGTGTCACAATCTGATCCCGTAGCGCTTTTCTTTGTCTTTGTTCCTCTTCATCGTCGAATACAGCGTCATGCTCCTCCTCTAAAGAGCGATACGTTAAGCCCTGCCAAACGTCCTCTTGTTTCCATTTGTTTCCGTTAATGCCGTGGGCCAAGACGTAGTTTTCAAGTTGGTCGAAGGCTTCGCGTTTCTCTAGGAGATCTGCTTCATTTTCCCATTGGTATAATAAATCGGTTTTGACACAACGAAACACAGCGTCATACCGCCAGTTTTGATTAATCACATCTAGGGTTGAACGGATGCATTCCACGATGGGATGATGGAGCATCGTTTTCTTCTGGTCCACAAACACCGGCATGTCGTATTCAGCGAATACGTTCTCGATGACATCATGATACAGGGAAAGATCTCTGGTTAATACGACGATATCTCGCCAACGATAGCCTTTATCTCTTACGAGTGACAACATCTGCCTGGCCATGTGTTCGACCTCGGCACGGCGATTGACAGCTGCACTCAGTTCAATCTGGTCCTCGACCGTCTCCGTGAACGGCGGTGGTGGACTGTGATCAAACCCTTGCTCTAAATGGTGTAGCGCAGACACACATTGATGGCGCCGACCCTCCTCAAAGAAGATCGTTTCGCGTAGGGTGAGTTGTTCTTCAGCCACTATATCTAGCAGTTGTTGGTGCGTCTGTGCTGTCGGATAAAATAACGCCGTTTCATCAGGGATTTCCCTCCTCTGGGCCACAGCAGGGTCCAAGGTGAGGGAGATTGTCATCTGCCGGCACGTTTTCATAAGGGCCCGAATCACATCCCGCTCTTGTGGCGTAAACTGATGAAAGCCATCGACATATATACTCGCCTTACGTATGTAATCTGAGAATGGGAGTTTCTCTGCAAGTAAGCGCATGGTATCTTCTGCGTCCACGTATTGACCCCAGAGGGCCTGTTGCAGGCGCTCAAAAATCAGCTGTAGGTCATGGCATTTATCCTGTAATAGAGGATTCGTGCCTACTTCTTCCTCCTGGAGCTGGTCAAAATTGACCTGATAACGCTTCAACTCGGTCATCATTTGCTCTAGCTGCTCTAGGAAACCAAATTGATCGGCTGAGCGTTGAAAGACTCTTAAATCAGAACGGTGTTCTTCTACGATTTTGCGCAACAGCATAGTCACACCCACTTGATCTATGGGGACATTGGCGATGCCACCCACCTCTTGCAGAATGCGATAGGCCATCCTTGAAAAACTTAACACTTGTGCCCGTAACATGCCTTTTAGTGCCGGTGTTGAGGAAATGTCGTATTCAATCTGAAATGACATCTGATCAGGGACGAGAAAAATAATAGGATCGCCTTTGGGCTCTTGTTCTAATTGTTGCTTCACTTGTTCTCGCATCCACGTGCTTTTTCCGCTGCCTGAACGACCGATTAAAAATTGGATCGACATTGGCGTGCCCTCCTTTCAATTCATGTTTACATTTCTAGCTTCATTTTGACTGTGGCGTGATTCCACATTACAGCGTCTCCACTTGCACCCGGCTTCCTTTTCCTGACGGTTCTGCAGGTGTGACCATTAAACGTCGGTGTAGTCGCTCCCGTAACTCTGGCACATGGCTGATCACGCCCACAGACAAGTTTTCCGTTTGTAATTGTTCTAACGCCGTGATGACCGTGTCTAGCATCTCTTGATCTAGCGTCCCAAATCCTTCGTCTAAGAAAAAGAACTCTAGTGGATACTGGCCACTCAGTTGTATTTGTGCCGAAAGAGCTAACGCTAAGGCGAGTGAGGTTAGGAAGGTCTCTCCTCCTGACAGAGTTGAAACAGGGCGCTTCACCCCTCCGTTCGCATCATCACGTATGAGGAAAGCCCCTTGGGAATCGACCTCTATCGCATACCTTTGACGCGTGAGGTTCCCTAATCTTTGACTCGCATCCTGACAAACTTGCATCAATTGTCTCTCAGCTATAAACTCTACGAACGTGTTCCCACGGAAAACCCGTTGCAGTTTGCCCAGTTGTTCGAGCTGATGCTCCTGTTTGACCCGTTCCTCCTCTAAGCGCATGTAACGGTCGTGTCTTTCTTGTAAAGCGGCCTTTTCTCTCGTGGCGGCCCCGCGTTCCTCAAGCGCCTGTTCATATCGGGCCTCAACGTCCGTTTTCTGTTCATTTATTTGTTGCCACTCATCCGCTGTGATGTTTTGACCCTTGATTTGTTCGTCAATGACCTGTAGCGTTTGGTTTACTTGCTTCCACGCTTCGTCATACGCTTGTAGCTCCTGTTCCTGTTTCTCAATCTCCTCCTGTGCTTGCTTATACTGCTGTACATCTTCTTCTCGTTGTATTTGAGCGCCTTCTCGCGCTGTATTCCATTGCTTTTCTGCTTTAGCTACACGAGCTTTGGCCTGCTCAAGTGATTGGGTTGAAAGGGCCACCTCTTGTTCTGCTTGCTGCCAATGCGTACGAGCCTCCTGCCAGGCGTCAAATGATCGGGCTTCCTGCGTTTTAATTGTTTGCAGGGTTTGTTTCACCTCCGACAACTTATCTTGGATACTCCCCTCTTGGGCCAAGGCCTTAATACGTTGTTCACGCAGCATGACTTCGTGATGCACGTGCTGATACGTTGACTCTCGTTGTGCGAGTTTTTGTGCCAGCTCGTGTTGTTGTTGGGTTCCCTCTTTCACTTCACGTTCTTTGGTTTCGATAAATGGGATGCTTTTCTCAATCCGTTCTTGCAGGGAGGTCATTTCCTCGTCACGCTTGTGGTAAGCCTGTACAACGTCCGAAAAGTTATGCAGCTCCCATGTCGGGTACGTCTCTCTCCATACTTCCTGTTTCTTAGACACCCGTGCCGCCTGAGCCTCCTTGTTCTGTTCCGCTTCTCGTCGTGCCGACGCTTTGGACTGGTAATCATAGCGCAGCGCTTGTAAGTGTTTAATAGACTGTTGAAAATCCTGTTCCCACTTATGTTGGCTTTGAACTAACGCATCCACCTTTTCCTGCGTTTCTTGCAGTGAGGCTGTTTGCTTGTATACCTCTTCCAAACTTATCGTTTGAAGTCGATTGGATTGATGTTGCTGGTGATCTAGATCCTCTATATCACGGTCTTTCGCAGATGGGTCTTCTCTGTGATCATATGAAGACTCTGCCGCAGACGCTTCCATCCAAGCTTTCAGCTGATCGATGTCTTGGCCATACCTCTCTTGCACTTCCGTCAGCGGTGCTTCACTGATCTCCTGTAACGGATCGATCGTACTGGTCCACTCATGATACTGTGTCATAAAGCCATGAATGGCCGTTGTGGCGCGTTCTTTCAACCACTGTTGTTTCTGCTTAAGGCTTTGCGCTTCTGTCATCCACTGTCTCAGGGATTCAATCTTCTCTTGTGTTGCCTGCTCTGCCACTTGAGGGGTACTTTCTTCCCGATGAGACGTGGGTTGATGTGCGATAGACCCACAGACGGGACAAGGCTCCCCGTTCTTTAAGTGGGCAGCCAGTTCGGCAGCTAAATGCTGATGACGTTTTTGCTCTAACTCTTGTGAGAGTCGCCGGATCACCCCATCCGTTTGCTGAATGGTTTGTATCAAGGACGCTTCCTTTTGTTCAGCCTCTGCATACCAGGAAAGCCATGACCTTTGTAGCTTAAATCCATGTTGCAGGTAAGTCTTGGTGTCTACCAATGCCTGTGAAACTTTCTCCAGAGCGGCCGTATAAAGCTGTTGTTGCTGTGAATAGATCTTATTTTTCTCTGCTAACTTTTCTTGCTCATAGCCGTACGCTTGAAAGGCCTCTTGGGCCTGGGTTACACGTCGTCTTTCTTCTGGTGAGTATTGGATTTCCATTCGTTGTTTTTTTAACTGTTTTTGTTTCTCAAGCGCCTTATGTAATAGTTGCTCCTGTTGCTGTGTCTCCTTGACACATTGCTGCTGCTTATCTTTCAAGGTTTCAATCTCTTGCTGGCACTCTCGTCGTTGTTGGAGGAGCTGAGTCAATTCCTTCTCGACCTCAAGTGCACCTTCTAGTAGCGTCTGTTGCTTCGTTAATTCAGGTTCTCTCTTTTCTTTATCCGCCTTGACGGCCATATAATGCTCTGAAGCAGCCTTCTCTCGTTGTTGCGCCTTTTGTACCCGTTGCTGTGCTAGCTTGAGAGCCTGGCGCCAGCTATCGTATGCTTCTCTTGCTTCTATTAATTCGTTCACATAAGGTTGTAGCCGCATGGCCTCTTTTGCTAATGTTAAGCGTTGTTCCATTGCCTTCATGTCGTCTTGCTGTGAGACAAGCGCGGCTTGCTGTTTTTCCACTTTTATCCGTTCTAGTTGCCTCTCCCAGATATGTTTTTTGGTTTCATAATCTTTCTCCATCTTCTCTCGTTCTTTGTGCAGAACGAGCACTTTCTCTTCCCAGTCCTTTAGCTTCTGTTCTGCTTCCTGCAATGCTTCAGTCGAAGCATCTCCGAGACCTTGTTGTTCAGCTATGATCGTTTCGATCTTTCCTTTTACCTGCTGCGTCCGACGACGAAGCCTTTCTATTAACTGATCACCGTACTGTTCAAGGTGAAACAAGCGCTGGAGCATTTGCCGCCGCTCCGTTCCTTTGAGGGTCAAGAATTCGGCAAACTTGCCCTGTGGGAGTACGACTGCACGTGTGAAGTCTTCGATCGTCAAACCGAGGAGACCATATATTTGATCTTGCACATCACTCGCCTTATCTGCCAGGACGATCGTTTCTTGCTCTTCACTGTCTTGTTTAATGTGAAGCAAGCGACATGTCACCGTTCGCACGGTGATGTCTCCTGAACGTTTGAAGGTACGCTCTACTCGGTAACGCCCTTCTCCTTTTTTCCCTAATTCAAAAGTGAGGGCGACCATTAACTCGTCTTCGGCATGGTTCATAATCCCTTGTGTGTTATTAAGCGCTCGTTCTACTTTGCCGTAAAGGGCTAAAGTCATGGCGTCTAGTAAGGAGGATTTCCCGCTTCCAGTAGGTCCAAATATACCAAAGACACCACCTTGGCATAGAGTAGCAAAATCTACCGTTTGCGGCTGGCGAAAACTATGTAACCCACCAACAGTCAATTCTATTGGACGCACGTTAAGCTTCCTCCTCTTGAATTAGTGTTAAAAACAGTTGGGTCAGTTCCTCTTCAGGCTTGGCTCCGCCCGTCTGTCTTTCATAAAACTGGGCAAACAACTCATCGATCGGTATGTGCTCTCGTCTTTGTGTATTCACTGCGTCTTCTATATGGTCAAACACGGGGCGAATTTGAATGAAGCCGTCATGTAACTGCCGTAAACGATGAATCTCTTCCATGGAGAGTGCGTTGGACACGTGTAGCTCTAAGTCTACCCACGCATGTTTGTCTTTTCCTTCTTCAATCCACTGATAAACTTGGTTTAATCCTTCTTTTGCTTGCCATTTGACCAGGGGTTTCCCACTCGATAAAGGGATTTCCCGCCAATGTACGTCCTCGCCAGGTTGGGCATCAATGATGGTGACAGACTTGGCATAGCCCGTCTCCGAAAAGCTATAAGCCAAGGGAGAGCCTGAATACCTCGTCACGTGACTGTGGCTGCGCATCGTTTGAGGGCGATGAAGATGCCCGAGCGCTACGTACTGCAAACAGTCCGGAAATACGCTAGGGTCAACTGTATACGCTCCCCCTACTTCAATAGGTCGTTCAGAGTCTGATGAAGCCCCTCCCGCTACAAAAAGGTGGCTCGTCGCCATATTCACCGTATCCTGTGTCATATTTGCTGTCAGTTGCTCCATTATGGTTCGCACACGCCGTTGATATTGTTCTTGGAGCAGCTCCTCGTGTGGGCTTTGGACTAATAGCTCTTGGAGTCGTGACTCAGACGGGTAAGGAAGCGCGGCTAGATGTAATTGTTGATCTCGCTTGGGAATATCAAACTTGTAGGATTGGAATACAGGCTTACCCACTAATGTTATCCCGTGTTCTTCGGCTAAAGGGGACGCAGCCGCCAAACGATCTGGATGGTCATGATTACCGGAAATGACGATGACTTTGACGCGACCCTCATCTGCTATTCTAGCGATGCTTTCATAGAATAACTGTTCCGATACTGCTGATGGGTTGACCGTATCAAAAGCGTCACCCGCAAGGAGAACGACATCAATGTCTTCCTCTTGGACGATGTCATACAGCTCATCTAAAAAAGCCTTTTGTTCTGGCAGCCTGCTTCGCCCTTCTAAGGTTTTGCCGAGATGCCAATCTGCGGTATGTAAAATGCGCACGTTGGGCCCCCTCTCATTTCTGATTTGAATATATGCTATAGTGACGTTCTTTGAAGTTCACGCCACCCTAACCATGCGTTCTAAACTGGCTTGATTGTTAGATAGCTCTGCCATAGGTGTTGTTAATGAACATTCTAGATTCCTACGATGATATTAACATAGGGATGTATCTGAACCTGTCAGAGAATGTATGTTTCTATCCTATTATAACGGAAACGAGTGTGAATCTAAAAGGAATCTATCTCCAATACGGTTAAAAGGCACAAAAAAGGCGATTGCATTATTTATGATAAGAGTGTGTATTCTAACGAGGTATTATTTATAATACATTTAAGAAAATAAACAAAAAGCACCCGCTGTACGCGAGTGCCATGGAAAATTTAACTTACTCTTACTTATCGCTACTTATACTAACTTGTTCTAACTCACCTTTAAAGCCCATTTTTTACACAGTCCACTGATCATTAACGATAGCGACAAGCACCCAACGCCCTTGATCGTCCCTTTCAAAGACAAGGTTAAGGGCTTTCCAATTTAATTCGTCTTCAGTCGCTTCGAGATAAAACTCCACAACACGAGAATCAGGGAAGACTTCCTTGATGTTACTGATCATACTGCCTCTCGCTTCTTCTCCATCAACGACAACCTCGTCCGCTTGGGTCAGGTCACGGTTGAAAATATAATTGTTGTAGTACTCTTCTGGTGTCATCTCTATCGGGTGACCACTACCGTCTTGAAGGCCCCAGGTGTATTCATTCGTATCCTCAAAGAAAGCGGCCATTTGATCTCTGTCAAAGGTGACCGTTTCATCTTGAATGTGCACATACGGTGAAAAAAGGACGCCTTTTTCTGGATGTACCTCTTGTGCTAGAGATTCAGCATTCTGGCGGGCCAGTATATCGATAATCGTGATGGCTTTTCTCTCTAGACCAGCCGCTTCATCATGATTGTCTTCACCATTTCTCTCAGATATGTCTTCACTTTCTATCGTATCAAGGATCCAGCGATCTTGAACCAGTCGGAAATGTACCATATAAGTCACATGTCCATATGTTGGACTCACCCTTTCTTGTGTCAGTAAATAATGATCGGCACTCACTTCCTCAAGTTCATAGGTTTCTGATTTAGAAAACATCATTGGACCTTCAGTGGGCACGATGTACAAGCCGTCATCCTCTACTCTCACATAAGTATCCGTTAACCAAGTGGCCCATTCCTCGGACATGATCTCCATAAAGTAAGATTGAACCTCTTCCACCGTATCGTAGGATTGTAACTGCCCCTGGTCGTTAGCGTCTGAAACGACATGATCAAAACGTTCCTCATAGTCTTCCATAATAGATTCCGCTTCCACTTCATCAAAAGGTTCTGTATCCTGCCCCTCTTGATGAGAACCTCCCTCTTCTTCTGTCTGTCCTTCTTCTGTCTGTCCATTTTCTGGCTCTTCTTCAACGTTGGTACAGGCCATTACACCGAGTGTAAGTACCAACATGAGCATGAGCGTGAATGTTTTTCTCATTTTGTGACCCCTCCGTATTGTATGTTTGGCATATGCAGTTGTGTTAATGGCACAACTTCAGGCGAGGTGCTAGCTCCATAACATACACCTTGGACTGAAGTATATGTGCCCATCATGATTCCCTATATTCTTTTCTCATAAACACTGACGACACATGTTGGACAAAGTTCCAATACAGATCACATTCATAATTTTCAGTCATATATGGTTACACAAAAAGACCGCCGTGGCAGCCTTTCTGTACTATATTACATATATTGGTTTTTACTAATATACATATATCAAGTTAGATCTCATCAACGACCTCAAACTCCTCACAAACGACTAACATTTCGTTTGATGGTGCCATGTCAAATTTAAACTCCTTTATGAGGGCAGAAAAAAAGTCCCAATGCGCTTCTCTCCAGTACCTTAAACTTTTGTCTCCTTCTCCTTCTTTAAAAGCAAACGTTTCATCTACGTCCTGGAAAGGTTTCACATCCACTTTAATGGTCTGAATAACGCATACCGGGTGTCCATCCCAGTCTGTAATGATATTGTATTGACCTACTTCTGGTAATGATTCATTTTCCTCGATGTATTCTTGGTACAAGGAAGCCGTGGCTGTTTTAACCCTGTTCTTCACCAGCTTTGCTAATGCATTCGCATCTTCCTCGTTATTGTGGAAATGCCAAGCCTGATATGTTTTTTGCGTCGTTGTGGGGGATTCCCCTATTTTAGATAAATACTTCTTCCATAGGCTCTCAACCGTCTTTGCCATTGCTTTACCTCCAAACCATCGGTCCTCTTGTCCCTTTCATACGGACCTGGTTATACGCTTTATTCTAACACTTTACGGAACACATAACTGGCTTTAGCGTAGCCCATTTTATGTTCATAGAAACGATGGGCGTCCTCCCTCTGCAGGCCTGAAGACAGCGCGACACACTCATACTGATGCTCCTTGGCCCAATTGTGAACAAAATCTAAAAGCGTCTCTCCGTAGCCTTTCGAACGTTTGGTGTTGTCGGTTACTAAATCACAAACCCAGACAAAACGACCGTAGTACAGGGTAATCATCGGTTTAAAGCCTGTTACGGCTACGATGTCTCCACTGTCGTATAAGGCAAACAAACGGTATTGGTCCTCTTCCCTTGCCGCTTGCACAAGCTGTAGATAAGTGCCCTCATCTAAGTGAGTGCGTAACTGTTTCATAATGGGAAAGGCCGCTCTTATGTCACCTTCGGTATGCAATTCTTGTACCTTGACGTTGCTCATACGCTAACATCTCCTTATTGATCTGTCCTAAGTGAGAATCCTACTCTCTGACAATAGATTTATGGCTTGACTTATCCTATTAATAATCTTAGTATTCTTCAATCTCGATATGTTTGACATTAAGGTCAGAATCATATTCAACCCTTGCGACCACGGCAAACTGAGTGGGTGATATTCTGCCTGGATATATGGCAAAAAGAGTCGATTGGCGTAATTCATAGTTGACACCACCGCCAAAGGTCACTTCATCGTTCCAAATGACCGCGTCCGTCTCGTCGTACACCATTTCAAGTTCTTTTTCTTCTACTTGAATGAGGACTTCAACTTGTTCATCCTCTACTGAAACACTCGATTCTACCATATTGTCGATCATCGCTAACGGGTCCTCTAAATCTAGCTTGTTGAGGTTATCTTGGGTTAACACATGAACCTCTTGCTCTGTCAAACCCGACTCAATGTCCGTTGTTAGAAAAATGACGATTTCCTCGTTTTCGTCACCCGTAACATCGACGAATGCCATTTCGGGATAATAGTCTTCCTCTCTGACATTGGTCCAAGGGAATGTTTTGGTGAGCTCATCTGCTTCAATTTCAACAGTGATGTCTTGATACACGTCATTATCGACTTGTGGGTTCGTCCGTAGGCTCACCCCTTTTTCTTCTGCTAAGACCACTTCATTGTCTACTACTTCTTCAGAAGGCTGAGGCTGTTCCTCAATGACATCCTGACTATCATTTTCACCTGTGACAGGTTTAAACGTAAGTTCTTGACAAGCCGAAAGGAAGAATACACATGCCATAATCCAGATTAGATGTTTTCCCAATGCTTACACTCCTTCTGAATAACAATGGACATTATATGTATAAGCCATAAAGTAGGCTCTAATGACATGTTACATATTATACCATACAACGATCATGCTAAGATACGCCTTTCCTAACCTTTGTACGAGTCAAAACGAAGGACAGCCCCCGCTGTGCTGCATGGGACTGCCCCGCTTTGTCTATTTACCTTTCTTCTTATTTTTTATTGACCCCTTGTTATGTGTTATACTGTCCTGTCCTATCTCGTCCGGTGATAATCAAGAACCTCGTAGGCACTCCCGATGATGTTCACATATACCTCGTCTTGCTTAACGATCCCGTTACGATACCTTACCGTGAAGGTGAATTTAGCGGGCCCATTTTGTAATCTCGTGGCTGGTTTCGTCATACTTTGTTCGTATAACTCTCCAGTCCAAATGGCGTTATCTGATGTCGCCTCTAAGTTTGTGCGTATCCTTAAACTTTGACCATCCACTTGCTCACCCTCAAAAACAACTCTGACGTATTGTATCGTATGATCTGTCACATCCGCTTGGAGCTTAAACTTCTCCCCGGAATAAAACTGCTCTGGACTGTTGTTCAACTTGTCATGTGTTTCGTTCCATTCCTCTGTGTGAGACACTTGTCCTGTTATGGTCAGCTCATGCACGGTAAACGATTGGTTCATCGTATCTTGTGCCCCGTGGGTGTCGGTTACCACTTGTCTGATCGTGTGGGTCCCTACCTGTCGCACGCGGAAGGTTGGATGTTCGTCCGTCAAGACTTGGGTACTCCCGTCCGGTTTGGTCCATGTATACTCATAAGTAATGGGATCATCATCCGGGTCATAAGCCCTTGACCTTATCCGAACGGTGTCGCCCTCATATATCGTGCGAGGAAGAATATAGAAGCCCGCAACGGGTGGTCTGTTACTTGTGACGTCATACCTCACCGTCTGTGTCTCTACATTCCCGTTCGGCGTGGTTGCTCTATATACGGCCGTATAGGTCCCATCCGCCATACGTGGTACGGTATAGCTCCTTTTCCAATCCTGCTTCCACTGTTGAATGCTTCCATTTAAGGATAATTGGGTCTGGTAGGATGTCCCTCGATGGAGGGTCACTTGCAGCTGATTAGCATACTTGGTTGTTTTGCCTTTTAAGTCATATCTCTCTCCCTGACCAGAATATAGCTCCTCCGGGAAGTCTATGATCTCCAAGTCTATCGGTGTGTTGACTCGTACATTAAACGCTTTAGTCGTTCTCTCACCTGTTGTGGTTCCTATGGCTGTGAGTCTAAGCTGGTATGACCCGTCTGGTAAATCATCTGGGATGGGATAAGTAATGTCATGCCAGTGAATATCATTGCCATTCTGTTCTCCTGTGGCAGATGTGGCCTTGACCGTCTTGGTCGGTGTCTTTCGTTGGCCATCCTGATACATGGCCACCTCCAATCGTACCCCATAAGGATATCTTGTCCATACGTCATGGAGCAGAAGGTCTTCCGAAGCTGGGATGCTCCTTAAACTGAAGCGATCATCGATCTTCGCTCTCGCTTTAGCATCTAGCTGAATGGGCGGGGCTTCCTCTAAAGTAAAACGCATGGTATACGGCTCGCTCCATGTATATTCAGGATCTTGGACAACATACTCTAACTCATAAGTTCCCGGTTGAAGTTCTTCTGGTATAATCGTATAGGTTTCACTGTTATTGCGCGTCAGCTTCATCCTAGTATCTACAATTCCTTTGTCCTCTCTACTAAACTGATGATCCAAGTCATAAGATCTGTCCACCCAAGAAGTGCGATAAACCTCCCTAGCGTCATCATAATCCCAATCTAACTCAAGAAGCGCGATCGGCTTTCGATGGGCGTACACTTCAAGCTGCGCTTCATTGGAAAAGTAGCGATAATGAGCGAATCGTGGGTCAGAGGATGGCTGATCCTGTACACGATGGTAGACCGTATACTTACCTGGACGACTAAACGTAGACACTTCACTCGCCTCTCGCCACGCCGTGCGTTTATACGTGTCGGTAGCAAAATGAGCTAAGCCTTGGTCATTATCAAAGTGTTGATAGTCGTGTACATACATAGACTCTTCCCTGGTTATCGGGTCTCCTTCAGCGTCATGATGCTTGAAACTTAAAGCAAACGGCTCATCTACGAGCGTATAAATATGTGGAATGTCAACGTTATTGTCAGCGATGTATTGGACCACATCCTGTAGTATGTCCTCGATGGGTTTATCATGCGGGATGTAGTGATCATAATTCACCTGGTTCTTTATACGCTGCTGTCCAACCAGAATGAGAGAAGCATCGTTCTCTCGCATCAAGGTTTGCAGGTCAGAAAGGTCATTAATCCCACCATCAGATACATATACCACATACTTGTCGGACTTCACTCTGAAAAAGGCATTATCATACGGCTGCCGGACAGACTGGTAGACCGTCCCACTATAGTGACCCGTATAACGGTTGTAAGTCTTAGGGTTGGACCTCCAATACTCTTCCTCTTTACTTAACGTCCCCTCATAGTAAGCAGTAAATGTTCGTGTATTCCCCCCATTAGATTCTTTAGGCCCACTCGTCCTTACCCTAGGAATGTGCCCAACGTAACCATCGCTACTAACATACTTTCTGCTGGGACACTCATCATCGCTTCCCGAATATCCTCCGTCAGGTAATTTATGCCTCGTGTTTGTACACGTTCGGCTAAAAGTCTTATACACCGTCTGGGTTTCATACCACCCCTCATCTCTGGTATAGGGATTATTCGTCACCCGATCTCTAGACAATGTACCTGACCACTGGCCTTCAGTATATTCAATCGTTTGAGGTGGATATCGCGACCCGGTGCTCCTTGTTGCTGAAGCATCAGAGGAGTGGATGTAAGTATGCATATCCCACATTTCGACAACCGGGTTCATCCCTTCATCACGTAACATGTTATTGATGGATATACGATTGGAAACGATGTGGTCGTTCTTACTCCTCGCTAAATCCTGATCGAGTAAAACATACACATCGATTTCCGGCTCTACATACGGAACGTCAGAATAAACACTAGCTGCAGGTTGAAAATTATCGACCTCAAAAGCCGTTTTGACTACGCGTACCCTTTTCTCCGTGCCATCTAGTAGTTCAGGTAGGGTTTCTTCACCAAATTCCTCCTCAACGGTTGCCACCACCTGATAACGCCCCAGCTTGTGTGTTGGAGGCCTGTATTCAGTAAATCCATCCGACGGGTCAAAGGCGTTCACAAGCTGATCATACTCTCCGTCATTGTTGGAATCATAAAAAATTTCGATCCTTTGATCCCCTACGACATCTCCATCCACACTCTCTGCGTCATACATAAAGCGCACCTCTTCGCCTCGTGCAATCTGAGAGTCAAAGGGATGAAGAACCACAGCAGGTTCGAGATCTTCTGCAATAGGAAATTCGACGATATAAGGATCAGACTCACGTCCTAGCTCATTTCGGCCCACGAGTTGGATCGTATAGACACCTGGCGTACGAGATAAAAACTCTTTTTTCATATCTGTATCGGTCCTAAACTCCAAAGGGGCTCCTTCTACGGCAATGACGTCCCATTCATATTCTGTCACAGGATAAGCCTCCCAAAGCATAGGGAAATTAGCGATTTCAGTATTATTACGTATGGTCATTTTGCGGTTTTCCTTGAACGGACCAGATAACTCAAATTGTACTTTCGGTTTCGTGTCAATGACATAAATCCATGTGCTTTGAAACGATACGTCACCTGTTGTGGATTCATAGGTGCATGACACTTCGTGAAATCCGTGTTCTCCGATGCCAAAAACATAATTCCCGCTAAACAATTCATTCTGGTTCACCTGTACGTCATCGATATAGCACACACGCTCTGCCACATTCGTCATATCAGTATGATCCCGTATCTGTACTCCGACGACGTCATAAGCGTACTTAGGAACTCTCAAGTCAGGTTCAATATAAACGTGATTAAAGTCATCAATACCACCTACATCATCTGCAGGAAAATGGGTGACCGTTATGGTTTCAACGTGTGTATCGCGTTTGTCATTATCGGTCGTGATTGTCTGCCGCACTTCAAACTCGAGACTATGTGGTATCGACACCTTTTCATCAGTAAAATACGGTTTAATAAAATCATAGATATCATCTTGCACAGCGTCATCATCAACGGCATTGTCATCATAAGAAAAGGAAATCGTTTCATCAGTGGACAGTTCTGTTACCCCAAAATCATATCGGATGATCTCACCCAAGGATTGATCGACATAATTAATGGCGCTAGCGTCGAACTCAGAACGTTTGGTAAACCGGATTTCATTTCTCACATTAAAAAGAGAAAGGAGTTCAAATCCTTCGCCACCAAATATAATAGTTTGACTGACACTTGCTTCATTGGTCCTACGGTCTTTGAAATGGACTGTGGCAGATGCATTGGCGATATAGGCGCCCGCTTCATCTATTTGATCCGCGGGGACATCGATTGTAAATGTTGCCGTCCCTTTGTTCCCTACTGACCGGACCACTTCTTTTTGACCGTCAGATGGTCTGGTTATTTCTAGCGTCCACTCTTTAATATCCTCACGCGTATAGTAAGCAAATGTATCCGCATCCCTGCCTATATAATCCTCGTCTAAGAGATAACCATTGACACGAACTTCAACTGGAATGGTACTCTGACCCTTATAGTGTTCGATGTTTATCGGGGGCTCGTCCAGCACTTCAAGCTCCGCTTCCACCGGCGTCATTGTACGCCCTTGCTTTATTTTAGGCATATGAAATGTTTTATACCATATCTTCCCCGTCGTCGGGCTTTTGTGCCACATGATACCTGCCCCAGGCTGTATGAGATCAGGGGTTTGGTAAACGTAAAGATAGTGCATCGGGTCTCTACTAGGCGGGGTACCATCGGTTAGGGAGATGCCGTTGGGGACTGAAGGTATTACATAATGCTCAATATAATTCCGATAGAAACTAGATCTATCGCCCGTAAAAAGAATTCTTCTACTCTGTTCATATGATAAATTATTGTCCCAAGGTTCAAATATCCATTGCCTCTGCAAATCTGTTCTAGTGTTGTCATCGTCAGGAAATTCCCTATTTGTATATCTTTGCCCTTGCTCATCAAACCCGTGATATCTCCATTCTCCACTCCTGTTATTATGTCTGTAATAGCCACTTCCTTCAATAATAGTACCTTCACGTGGTTGAGTTGCATATTTAAACTGGTTTCCTGATACATCTCTAGGTTGTCCATAAACTACTAGTTGCTTATCTTCCCATATTTTTTTATTAAATGGATACCCTTGGGCATTACATGGTTTTGCCTCAGGAGTGACAGTCTCTGTAAACGAACAGCCTGATTTAGAGTAGCCCAAGTTTGAACTGTTTAAATTAATCGTAAAAGTTAATACAATAAATACAAAAAATAATTTTGTTTTAAATCTAATCATTTTCTCCTCCTACTTTTAGTTAGGTAGGATCGCTATATAAAGAAAATTATCGTCACCTGTACCACTAAATATTACTTTTCGGCTATTGAATTTATCATTGGTCATATTTAATTGACCGTCTCTTGCTAAGTCTACGTAATTTTTTGCGTGTTTTAAAAACTTGTCTGAATCACTCTCAAACACTAAGTTTAAGAAGGAGCTAATACTACCTTCATGTGGAATCAATGCATTTTCGGCAGTGCTTATGTGTATCTCGTATTGATTCATACTTGTGTCAAAAATTACCGAAATATCATGTAGTGCTGGGCTAAAAGCATCATATAAAGTATCAAATCTCTCAAGATTTTTATAGTATGTCTCTTCGTCTTTATAAAAATTGATACGATTACTTTCTACAACTGTATATCCAGTTGACTTATCTAAATTACTTTTTAGAGTATCGTAAGTATATTTCATATCCCAGCCTGGAAATACAATAATCTTTTCTCTTCCAAACTCTGTAGACACAATGTCATGGGGTAAAGTAGATAAGTCTGGTTGATATGGATCTCTATTTTTTCGATTTAGGATCTTGCTAAGAAGTTCTGCTGCTTCTGCTCGAGTCACCATATTAGTAACACCAAATGTACCGTCAGGATAACCTCTCATAATCCCCTTCATATATACTTGGAGAATATCTTGTTCATCATGTTGAGCTAGATATAAATCTTTTATTTGTCCTTTAGCAAGGTTCATATAATTAAATTCTTCTTTTTCTTCAAACATTGAAATTGTCTTAGAAACTAAATGAGCTACATCTTCCCGATTCAAATCTTTTCTGTAGTTACTTTCGAAGCGTGAATACTTACCTAAAATGCTCATTGTTGATGCTTGATCAATAAAAGGCTCTGCCCAATATCCATTCGCTGCATTCTCAAAATGGAAATCACTAGATTTATATGCAAGTTGAGTTACTACAAAGATGTTTGCTTTACTAATAAACTCCTCCTTCCAATCCCTTACACCATGTTCATCTTCTTCTGACAAAGACATCAGGATCATCTTAAGAAACTGATCCACTTGTACAGGATCGTCGGGTCGAAAGGTACCGTCGGGAAATCCTTCGAGCACACCTTCCTTAACCATGTCATTTATCGCAGACTCCGCCCAATGTCCCTGTGTGTCACTAAAACTAATATCATCCGTTGCGCGGGCGGACTCACTCATGCTCATCACTGCCCACATCATGATGACGACTCCTAAGCTGATCGTTAAAAGCTTTTTCATTCGTTGTTTCCCACCCCTTGTTTAATGTGAATTAACCCAAAATAGGTCCATTGTATGATAAAATTTATCGACATAGACCACCCCTTCCAATAAATACATAATATGGATAATGACCTTTTCGACAAACCTATCAATTTTCCTCTAAAAATACTAAATTTTGTTAAATAAAAATTTAGAACGCTGGTCCTATTTTGAGTATATTGGCTTAATTTAGAACTCAGTCCGAGGTGATCTCTCTTTTTTTCCGCAACAGAGTTTCATATGTCTGTTCTAAGCGTGCTTTTTCCTCTTCGTCATTAACCGTAGACAGTTTACCTATGATATCCGCTATTTCCATATCTAATGCGAGTAAAGTTGTTTCTATGTCAGTCTGCTTTTTCTTAGACTCCTTTTCCCCCTGATTTGTCAGGTGGTCCACATGTTTGAGCTGGGCTTTGTGGTCTTTGATCTCAATGATGTGCGTTGCGACTTTTTTAATAAAGGCTCTGTCGTGAGAAACGAATAGTATGGTGCCTGGGTAGGCACATAATACTTCCTCCAATGCCTCTTTTGCAGGGAGATCTAAAAAGTTGGTCGGTTCATCAAGTAAAAGCACATTAAAATTTCCGAGGAACACTTTTGCTAAGGCCACCTTCACTTTTTCACCGCCACTTAGCACTCTAATTCGTTTATGAACGTCCTCACGCCGGAATTGAAGCCTAGCCAAAACAGTGCGGATAAAATGTTCAGAGTATGGGCTCTGTACAGAGACATTGTCTAGTATCGTATGATCGTGCCTTAAGTGTTCTAACTTTTGATCAAAGTATCCCATCCTGGCTGTTTTAACCCTGGTGAGACCATCATGCCCTGCTAATATCATGTTTAACAGTGTGGTTTTACCCACACCGTTAGCACCGAGGATAGCCACTCTAGACCTTGGGGAGATGGTCCCATTTAATTCAGAAAACAGTTTCTGCCCTTGGACAACGGCGTCAACGTCAGTAAATGAAAGGACAGATGAACGATGAATGCCTTTAAAATCTTGTGTGTCGAAAACGATGGCTTTCTCCTCAACCGGTTTTTCTTTTGGTTCCAACTGGTCTATTCTAGTTTCGATGGCCTTCGCTTTTTTATATAGTTTTTCACTTGTCTTGCCTGCCTTTCTTTTGTGTAGTCTCGCTTCTGAAGGCCCCATTCTACTCGGTGCTTTTTTGACTGCCTTGGATTTCTGCGCCATGTGACGTTTCGCTTCTAAGAGACGTTGTTTCTCCTTTTGATACTGTTCATACTCCTCCCACTGCCGTTTTTTCATACGTTCTTTTTGCTCTAGGTAGCGTGTGTAGTTTCCCTTGAACATTTGAATATGCCCTTCTTCCATCTCCCAGATACGGGTACACACTTGATCTAGAAGCTCTCGGTCGTGGGAAATCAGTATAACGGCGCCTTTAAAGTGACTGAGCTCTGTCTGTAGTTTTTCTATGCCTTGGATGTCTAGGTGACTCGTCGGTTCATCAGCAAATAAAACTTTAGCATCAGAGGAGAGGGCTGACGCAATTTTGATCCTGGTTTGCTCTCCCCCACTTAGCGATTGAGGCTTCAGGTTATCCGTCTGTTCGAGCCCCTCCGTCCGTGGTAAGTGCCACTCACGTTGTCGCTTCTGATGGATCTCGATCGTTTGGGGGAGCTCCATTTGTGGAATATACGCGATTGGCGCATGCACCTGCACTTCCCCCACATCAGGATGAACCTCTTGTGCTAGGATCTTCATCAGTGTGGACTTTCCCACACCGTTTGGACCTACGATCCCAATACGCTCCCCTTGGTAAACCTGTAACTTTTCAGCCTTAATGATCAACCTATATTGATACGTTTTTTCTATATGTTTTGCAGCTAATAAAAGCATAAAAAAACCTCCCTAGAATGCTAGAGAGGATAGCGTCATGTTGGCATTTTGTGCTGGTTAAGGTACAACGTCAAGGTACAAAGAATATCATCCAACGGATCGGCACCTTGCACCCTCCATTGGAACATGGTACATTGCCGAACACCCACATAAAGGTATGCTATGAGGTGGTATCGATTGGAACGGATATCTTCATTTAACTTATATATAAAGCGGAAAACAGATGTACCTCTACAAATGCACAGACCTATCCTATCTAGACATGATGTTTTTTAAATCATATTAAAAAAGCGGTCTAAAATAGGATTACTGCTTCATTGTTCGAGGTACCTGTCCTTTCTCTTCATTTTACTTTCGTTAACCTTATAGTATATTTTACTTTTAAGAATGTCAAACCTTTCCATTAATCCATTTACGTTCAATCCTCATACCAAAATATAACAACGTTGTTATTTAAGGTTTCACTTGTCTGACTCCATCGTCATGTTTACCTTTGTTCACATGTGATAAAACGAGTTTTATGTCAAACTCCGTGGTATCAACTGCAGTGTGACGTCATATTCCATGGCATAACTTCCATGACGTTAACTTCGGTGGAAACACTATCTGGATATCGATAAAATAGCTATCTTGATGTCTATGAAAACAACAGGCAACGCACCTTGATACACCTTCTTGATTTACCTACCGATGAACTCTGGGAGGAACAATACAATATCAGGTACGAAGGTAATTAAGATGAGGACCAACACCATCGTGATGTAAAACGGTACGAGAGCTTTACTTGTTTTCTCGATTGAGACCTTCCCGATCGCACATCCGACAAATAGACAAGTACCGACCGGCGGAGTGATGAGCCCTATCGAAAGACTGAGGATAAGAACCACACCAAAATGTACAGGGTCCATACCAGCAGCTGTTGCAACGGGGAGTAAAATAGGCGTTGCAATTAATATCAGAGGTGCCATGTCCATGACGGTCCCCAATAGGAGCAAAATAAAGACAATCAACAGCAATGTGACATAGTCATTCGGGGAAAAAGATAACAAAAATTCTGTCACTATTGTTGGTACTTTTAGCAGTGCAAGCAACCATCCGAATGCAGAGGATGAGGCAATTAAGAAAAGAACCATTGCTAGTGTGTTGAATGTGTTCTGTAGAATAACATTAAGGCGAGAGAAAGGGATATCTCGATATACAAAAAAAGTGATAAAAAAAGCATACAATGCGCCTATCGCTGCAGATTCGGTTGCTGTAAAAAAGCCGCTCACAATCCCCCCTATGATAATCACAGCGGTGAATAACCCTAACAATCCTTCCCCTATAATTCTAGGGATGTCCTTCGCCGGTATGCGCTCTCCTTTGGGATAGTTTCTTTTCGCGGCAATGATATAAGTGATGACGAGCAGAGCAAGCCCGAGCAGGAGACCCGGCACTAATCCTCCCATAAACAATGCACCAACCGACACGCCACCCGCTGCCATAGAGTAAATAATCATATTATGACTCGGCGGAATCATCACGCCTTGAGCAGCACTAGAGACAGTGACACTGACAGCATAATCTTTATGGTACCCTTTTTTCCTCATCATCGGTATTAATACAGAGCCTACCGAAGACGTATCAGCCACTGCCGACCCGGATATACCACCAAAAAACGTACTCGCTGTCACATTCACCATGGCCAATCCACCCCGGATTTTACCAATGAGCACTTGAGATAAGTTAATCAAGCGACGGGATATTCCCCCTTCATTCATGATCTCACCTGCTAATATGAAAAAGGGGATAGCTAATAATGAAAAAGAATTGAGACCACCGACCATTCGTTGGATTAAGGCAGAAAGGTCTACACCCAGGTACAATCCTGTGATAAATGAGGACAGGAGCATAGCAAGCGCGATAGGAAACCTCAACAGGATTAGTAGGATAAAGGAACCGATCAATAATGCGATACCCATCTCCATCACTCCTCCTCATATTTTCTTTGGTCCATGACGACCCCTTGTTGAAAGCATAACGCAAGGCCATATATTAGAAGTAAAAAGCCTGAAATAGGGACAACAGCGTATAAATAGCTTGTTGGTAATTTTGTTCCCGCCATCGTACTGTTAGACATCAGCATGGTAAATTTGCCACCATAGTAGATGAAAATGAGGGCAACCATGAGTATAGAAGCCTTAACGAGATAATCAATCATATCTTGAAGCTTATCGGGTAAATGATTAACCACCAAGCCGACAGCGATATGTAGACGATCTCTAAATCCAACGGCGATGCCTATAAAACTGATCCACACGAGGAATAATAGCGCGATCTCCTCGGACCACGCCGGTGTGGTTTCAAATACTTGTCTTAAGAACACGTGTAATGAGATAATGAGCACCATGCCAGCTAGCATGAGTAATGCTAACGCATTGACCGCTTTGTCTAGGGCTTTAACTATGGCTCCAACTATTACTTTCAAATTACTCCTCCCCCCTCATGTTTGAGCTACCCATATTAAATTCTTCTCTTACTCTACTTCTGCGATCCGATCAATCCATTCCTCATATTGCTCCCCATAGTTGTCATACACAGGCTGGACGGCTTCTCGCCAAGGGGCTACGTCTGTGATCTCAATGATTTCATTTCCGTTATCCTCGATCGTTTGTCTCGCTTCATCGACTAACTC
This sequence comes from Caldalkalibacillus salinus, assembly GCF_016745835.1. Classification (NCBI taxonomy): domain Bacteria; kingdom Bacillati; phylum Bacillota; class Bacilli; order Caryophanales; family Bacillaceae; genus Caldalkalibacillus; species Caldalkalibacillus salinus. The sequence continues at coordinate 94,279 of NZ_JAERVL010000027.1, forward strand.
TGCCCACGCTTCACGTTGCACTTCAATGGAGTCTTTTGCCGCTTCTAGAAAGATGGTTTTATCTTCTTCGTCTAAAGATTCCCACAATTCACTTGAGGCGATGACAACCTCGGGAACTGTCGAGTGTCCATCTAGCGTATAATATGGTGCGACTTCATAATGGTTGGTCGAGTAATAGCTCGGAAAATTGTTCTCAGCCCCGTCGAGTACACCCGTTTGTAACGATGAGTAAACCTCTTCAAAAGCCATCGGTGTTGCAGACGCCCCTAATGATTCAACCATATCGATGATCATTTTAGACTGTTGAACCCTAATGGCTAGTCCTTCTAAATCTTCTGGAGAATGAACGGGACGAACAGAGTTATAGAAGCTTCGTTTCCCAGAATCGTAAAAAGCAAGCCCCACCATATTGGCGTCCTGTAACGTGTGCAGTAAATCCATTCCTACCTCACCGTTCAATACTTTCCATTGTTGTTCTTCACTGTTGAAAAGATAAGGTAACGCTAATACACCGATATCGTCGGAAAACTCAGTTAAGGGTGTAACATTGACCCGCGCTAAATCAATCGTACCTAGCTGGATCTGCTCGATGACACTTTTCTCATCACCTAATTGTCCACCAGCGTACACTTCTATTTGGTAGCGACCCTTCGTTTTTTCCTCTACGGAGCTGGCAAACGCTTTTACACCTTGCGTTGTGGGATAATTTTCAGGCTGGTTTTCTGCCAGTTTTAGCACAACGGTTTCTTTTTCTCCCTCCCCCGATGTCGAAGTTTCAGCACCACAACCAACTGATAAACTAACTAAAATGGAAAACAAAACCATAAAACACAGTTTTTTCATTAAACTCCCTCCTAGTATTATAATAAGAATGCGCTTCCAATTACTAAAATAACAACGTTGTTATTTTAGTTTAATTGTATTCTATAGTAAAGTTTATAAAGAAGCAAGAATGGTATTCGTTAAGGTTGGTTTACTTTCTTAACTAAAAAGACGGAATTCTGCAAATCTGCGAACCCGTTCTTATGATAAAACGGATACGCTGGCATATTTTTTTCTGTTGCTAACCATATGTGTTGAATATCTTGAGCTTCTAGGTATGTATTGATTTGGTCTATAAAAATACCACCTACACCTTGATTTTGTTTATCTCTTGCGATAAAAAACTCTTTTATAAAGTATTCTCGGCCCTCCCACCAATTAAAAACGTATCCTAATGACCCGCCAACAAGTCTATGATTTTCGTCATATAAAGCTAGTGAGAGTGAATTTTTGTTGTCTGTCAGGTCACTCATATACAAATCAAGTTGCTTTTCATCTTTCCACTGATCAAACCAGGGTTCATGAGAGAATACATCTAGGAATAGCTTTTTCATTTCTTCATAATCTTTAGATCTCAATAGGCGTGTCCTCATATTTAATGACCTCCTGATAATATAGGTACGCTCAAAAAAGCTTCTAGTGTTCAGTCAAATATGACTTTGTAATCTTAATAGCATGCTCAGTCGATTTTATTAACGCTTCATCGTCTTTCTTCATTCTGATAGCCATTGCTTGCTTAAATAACTCATCGGCTATATCGTACGCCCCTTGGTCAAATTTACTCTTACCGTAATGCTGGTATGCGAAATCTAATAAATATAAACAGTCGTTATGTTCTCACAATACACGCCTAGTAACCCATACCATAAAAAACTATGCTTTATTTAACTGCTCCCACTCACTTAAATACATACGATCCGTGATATTTTTAGGGTTATCTAGTTTACAGATGAGTTCTAAACTATTCCCATCAGGGTCATTAAAATGGATTTTGGCATGTGCCATACCATCATGTGCCATGACAAACGGTTCTACTGGCTTAAATCCGAAGGCTTCTCTAGGTTCATAACCTTTTTCTTTCAACCAAGCAACTGACTGCTTTAACCCTTTCAAAGAGACTTGAAAAGCAATGTGCCTGATTGAGGGATGATATTCAAGTTCTACTTTATCTGTCTCCCAAAGCCCTAGCCAGCTTTTATCTTTTTCTATCCAAAAAAAGGCTAGTCTATCCTCGTGAATATGAGATAATTCCAAACCGAGTCCCTTGTAATATTCAATAGAATGCTTTAAGTTACTGACGGGTAAATGCGCTTCATATAAGCCTTCAATCATTAAAATGACCTCCCTGTTCCACAAATCGTCTTCCCATTTAATCTACGAGGTATTTATAGTAAGCAAAAAATTCCCTAAAAATAGAATAAAAGTCTCTAACCTCAAAATAGTCAGCACATGCAGAGTATACATTCTCTAATTCCGACTTTTTAAAGGCTAGCTTCGTCCTGGTGATATGATGATACTGTGTGATCACCGTGACAGATTCAAGTCCTTCATCCTCCATGATTCTTTTCGTATTTTCAGCAGTCATTGAAGTGTTGTAACCATCGCTATCTAAGATAATGTTCTCATGGTTAACGCCCTGTTCGATCAAGTAATTCTTCATCACTTTTGCTTCGTCAAAGCCTTCTTTGCCAACACCACCACTTACGATGACATATTGAAATTGGTCTTGTTTATAAAGCGTTACCGCTTTATCTAACCTTGCTTGAAGTCTTTCAGAGGGCTCCCCATTTCGTTCAACTTTATTTCCTAAAACGACTGCTACGTCGGTAGACTCAATTTCATCATTAAGTCCATCAATTACAATAACAACGGAATGAATGGAAAACCAAAGGAGTGACATTAGAAACATCAGCAGTAATATTTTTTTCAAGTTGTTTTTCTCTCCATTCTTCAATGATTGGTGCAGCTACACTATATCATAGACGGCCTTGCTTTTTACTTTAACATCAACATCCTTACATTATCCTGCTCTTCAATATATTAAATTCATCAAAAATAGCGTCAATCCTTCTTAGATTAACGCTATCTGATTCTTAGATGTTTTATTCGATTACTTCTATCTAGATTGAGATGCAAAATTTAATAACGCCTACTCTTCGCTATCTCAAGTCCAGCACTTCATCGCCTTTTATTTCGCCAATTTAAAAACGAGGAAATCGCTACACCTAAAATCCTCGGTAAATGATGGATACTTCTCTAAAATTTCACTAGAAGGCTTAGGCTCTACTAATTGTTCAATACGAAATCCTGCTCGAATGACGGTATCCACGTAACTAGTCAGCGTTCTATGGAAGTATACTAGCTTCTCATCCTGATCTAGAGGAATCGCTTGCTCGTATGCACCTTCATAAAAATAGTTGTCGACCTTCCAGTACAGCTTTTCTCCGTCTTCAGACTTTACCCACCCACTACCAGGCGTAATAAAGCAGGGATGTAGTATGGAGAAAATAAACCATCCTCCATCAACCAAAAGCCTATACATTTCATTTATCGCTCGATCATATTCGGAAAGGTCCTGTATGACCATATTTGATACGATTAAATCAAAAGATTGATCCTCAAGAAAGCTAAGATCCTCCAAGTTCCCATGCTCATATCTTATGTCTAACGACTTAGGCGTTCTATCCTTTGCTATTTCTAACATTTTATTGGAGTAGTCAATTCCTAATACTGAAGCGCCTAACTTTGATAACATTCTACTTAAATATCCTTCCCCACACCCTGCATCTAATACTCTTTTCCCGTGTACTGAATCTAAAAGATCTAGTAAAGTTGGATTCAGAAAAACTTCTCTATGAATATCTCCAACCTCACTATATCCAGACGCAAAGGTTTCAGCATGCATATCCCATCTTCGAATGGCTTCTTGAGTTTTAAAATTTTTATTCATTGTATCACCTCTATGTACTTACAAGTGTTTTTGAGCTGTTCCAAATACAGTTGAAGTTCTAAAATTAATTCAAAGTCCCATTCAATACTTATCTTATTTTCTCAGCCAATTCTAAAATAATGCCTTCTGGCCCACGAACGTAGCATAATTTATAGGCGTTTTCGTAGTTTTGTATCTCACCCATCAGTCCTGCGCCTTTCTTTTCTAATTTAGTAACAAGGGCTTCAATATCTTCAACAGCAAAGGCAATATGCCGGATACCCAGCGTATTCGCCAAAGGAAGCTGTATGCCATTTTCATCTGATGGCGTGTGAAATTTTACTAGTTCTATATTCGCGTCACCGTCTGGCGTTTGCAACATGACAGCTTCTCCTTTAACGTCCTGCAGCCCTATTATTCGCTCCACCCATTCGCCTTCGACTTCTCCTTCCCCCATCATTTCAAGGCCAAAGTCTAGAAAAAACGCTTTCATGGCAGGAAGATCATTGACGATTATACCCACATGATCTATACGATGGATCTTCATATCCCACACACCTCCTTGTTCCTAAGCCTATCACATGTGTTACCTAAAGCTTTCTTCTCGATTGCTAATAGTTTTTATTGTCCAAACTACACATATTAATATTATTTAATGTCTATACTTAGCTGAACAAGTAAAACTCACTGAATTAATTTTATAATTGCGGCCATAAACAGGCCATAAACGGCAATCCCTTTCTTGAAATCCAAATCCACTTATTCATCACACTAATTACAGCTTTACTTACACACTTAAATTTTTACTTTCAGTGTAGTCTTCTTGATAAAGGGACTTTTTATTTGGCTTGAATACTAAGTATGAAAAAATAACAGATAAAAGCAACATGACGAGTGCTAAAGTCACAATTGTGAGCCGTAATGATATCATATCAGCAATAAATCCGATGACTAGAATAAATAGAACTTGAACAGCACTTTGAATTAACTGATATATGCTTGTAACTCTTCCCATAATATCAACCGGGATATTATTTTGATAAAAAGTCATGATACCTGCATTTAGGTATACATTAAAAAAACCTAATATGACAAACCCTACCACGATTGAAGTAAAAGACCACGAGAAAGCATAAATGACATAACCAGCAGTCATCATAGTGATGCCAATAACAATCATATACCTTAATGAAAATAGATTTGAAAAAACAGATAACAAAACGGCACCAACAACTGATCCAAGACCCGTTATACTTATCAACAAACTATACTCTAATTCAGAAAGACCGATTACTTGTTGAGTAAACACAACTTCTTGCGTATCCATGGCAAAGGAAAAAACCATCACCATATTAAAGGCGAGGTAAATATAAGATACGTATTTATTTTCTGACATGAATTTACTTACTTCAGTAAAATCACTTACTACTTGAGATAAAGTTAATGTTGGTATTGTCTCTTTATCAATATTCTCTTTTTCTGGAAGAAACAATAATAAAATAGCTGATATTATAAAGAACACTGCATTAAGCCATAAAGTTGTTTCAACAGATGCTAATAATATAAGTGTTCCTCCAATGGCAGGACCAATAATAAATGCTCCAGAATCAGCGAAAGAGCGGATTGAATTGAATCGCTTTCTTTTCTCTTTCGGTACGAGAATAGCAACGTACGTCATTGATGATGGATTAAAAAAGGACTTTGCTACACTTAATACAACTAGGATCCCATATATTATGATCATGTTTGGAGCAAATGGGATTAAACTGATAAACACAGCTCTCATTATGTACGTGACGACCATCACTTTTCGCTTGCTACGATAATCAATAAAACTTCCAGTCCAAAATTTGGTTACTATATTCGTTAATGGTCCGATAATCCAGAGTCCTGCAACAGCAGCAGCAGACCCCGTAAGCTGATATACAATAATATTGATTGCAACTAAGTAAACAAAGTCACCGATACTAGAGAGTCCAATAGAAGATAGTAATATCGCAGGGTCTTTCCACCCCTTTAATTTTGTTTTCATATAAAGCTCCTTATGATGTGCGTGTCAGTACATTACTTTACTTCAATCATATTATGTTAGGTGATGTTACCCTTATGAACTATCATTATCTCTATCACTCATCTTCATATATTACAGTCAGTCCACAAGACGGGCATTCTTTGTCATTGACAGATATTTCGAAGTTACATGCTGGGCAAAGTTCTGCCTCTGATTTCTCATTGTTTATTTCTTTTGACACTTCACTTTCGGCTTTTAGAATGTCACCAGGATTCTCTCCATCTATTTTTATTACCTGTAAATCCTCAGTTAAAAACCAATGAATCTTCCCTTTAGAATCTGTAACAGCTGCTACTGGTATTTCACCCATGTCTTCATGTGGGAATAATGATCCTCCTAGTACACTTGGCCTAGTGGACTTGTGTGCACCGAATCCGGTTCCTATAAGCACATACTTCTTTTTATCTTTAGCGTGTAAAACTACTATAGCCATTTATTTTTTCTCCTAAATTAGATTTTTTAATTCCTCTTCAATTTCTATTACATTTTGCTAAGTCATAGCACCTAACGTTTCTCGCAGATTTTATCTTTATAGCGTTTTATAACATAATCCAATTCGGACTCAACTATTCCCATCTGTAGACTTTTGCACCTCATACTCGAGGAGCACTATTCCGCTGGGATAAGTGCGTTGCCCGATGAATGTCAAACGACGACGTACCCCGTGAGAAGGAAGCAGTGGAACCCCACCACCCAAAAGGATGGGGATGATGGCTGGTTCGACCGTATCGACTAGATTACACGAGAGAAGCTGGGAGAAAAGATCTCCTCCGCCATAAAGCCAGATATCTCGACCAGGTTGTGCACGAAGTTCGCGTACTCTCGCTTCAAGCCCTATACTCACGACCTCAATGTCAGGGTGATCTTCTTGCCGAAGTGATCGCGAGGCAACGATTACTTGCTTTCCGGGAAAACTTTCACCCATGGAATGTACGATCTCATACGTCCGACGCCCCATAAGAAGTGTGTCGAATTGTGCATGAAGGGCTTCAAAATCAAACGTGGGCTCTGGCGTGATCCAGTCGAACTCACCTCTGGACCCTGCGATGAAGCCATCCAGGCTACATGCAACTTGGTATCGCAACTGTCTCATCCAATCATCTCCTCTCGTCGTCCCTCTGTTTAGAAGTTCCCATGGACGGCAACCTCTTCCTTGTTCAATCAATGCTATCCGTTTACTTAAGAATTCTCCACTATCTTTCCTTCCTCATCAAGAAATAATAACTCGTTTTCCTTAAGATCTTCTGGACTAACATTATGAAATAACCAGACTACTATGTCTTCTTCCAACGGTATCAGTTCCGCTTCATGAATGCCTAATCTTACTTTCGCAACTTCTGATTGAGCTAATCCTATATCATACTCTCCGCCAATGCCTGAAGAATCTCCTGTATCAAATGCATTAATATGACCTACACCACGCATATCAACAAATATCCAACCATATTTATTTTTATTAAACCTGGCTAAAGCTATATAATCTTTGGGCTTGTCGATTTGGGTATAAAAAACGACAAAGGCCTTATTGTCATCTTCAAAGAATATTGTGTCGATCATATCGTTAACTTCTAAAGTAGGTTCTTTTATATTTTTTAAAGCTTCCTGTGGAGTTGTAAAAGATTCGTTCTTTTTATCCAATTCAAGATAAATAAATATACCGGCCATCACTAGAACAAGAATCGCAATACTAGGAATTAATCTCCTCATTGTTTCCCCCTCGTTTTACAGGTTGAATGCATTCTACTCTGTTTCCAAAAGGATCTCTGAATTCAAATCTTTCGCATCCAGGAATAGGGACTGATGCTATTATTTCAATGCCATTATCGATCAATCTCTTCTCTATGAGATTGATATCCTCTACCTCATAGGCTATATGTGCTTTGGTTTTAGTACGATCAACGTTATCTTCTGTACCAATATGTAATTGTTTATTTCCAACTTCAACCCAAAAGCCACCTCTACCCTTTAAGGATTCCGGTTTAGATATTTCCTTTAACTTCAATACCTCACAATAAAAATGCCGCGCTTTATGTTCCTGTTCTTTTGGGATAGTAATTTGAGCGTGGTGTATTCCGACTATCATCCAAATATACCCCCTTCAAAATACGGTTTTAATAAAAAGCTCTGTTCTTTTAGATAACGCTTTCGTATATACGACGCCCATGAGCTTACAGGTGGAGCCTAGAAATGCTTTCTTGGTGAAGGCGAAGCGATTCGGTTGGCGAATGGATGTGATGAGTTAATACTTCATTGCCCTACTCTAAGGAGACCAAGGCCCTTTAATAATTCCATAATATATTAGATCTTCATATCGATTTTCCGTCATGACATGATCTCTTAAGACTCCTTCTTTGCTCATGCCTAATTTCTGTATAATCTGCCAGAAGCCATTTCGCGTAATACATTCGTTTTTTCACAAACGTAAACTAAATTTCTTCTTCAATTTCTTTCATAATTTGATGTACTCCCTTTGATTTATTAGAACATATAACAGTTTTAATTGAGGTCTTAGGATAAAAAGCAGAATGAAAACTAACTCCTGGATCATAGCCCATAATATAATATTTGAAAATTTCATCTTCATTCTTTTCAATCCACACTCCATAACCATAAAAGCTATTTTTATCATGCGTTCGAATATATGGAGTTAGTAACATACGAGTATATTCTTCACTAAGTAATCGATTATTTACGAGCGAATCCCACAAATTTGCCATATCGTTCACGGTTACAAACGCCCCACCATCTGAACCACCTTTAACAGGCAATGAGTATATATTCGTCTTCCAAGTACCATTCGGAAAGTCAATATAACCAAGTGCTGTACTATTGGGAAGTGAATCAAATTCAAAATAGCCCGAGTTTACCATACTTGCTTTTTTAAAGATATTTTCTTCAATATAATCAGTGAATGTAAGCTGACTTGCTTGCTCTACAATTAGCCCAAGTAAAATATATCCAGCATTGTTATAATGAAATCTTTCGCCTGCTTTAAATTTCATTGGTTGGTTCTGAAATAATGGTAAGAGATCTTCTAAGGTTCTTATACGGTACATCGGGTTCTTAATCCACAATTGCTCAAAATCATCCATAGTTTCCTCATCAAAATAATCAGGTATCCCAGACGTATGTGTTAAAAGATGATGAATCGTTATATCTTTATCAAAATTCGGAAAAGAAAAATTCAGGGAATCTTCTAACTTTGTTTCAAAAGAAAGTTTTCCTTCCTCTACAAGCTGACAAATGGCTATAGATGTAAACAGCTTGCAACCCGATGCTATTCCATATCTTGTAATGGTACTATTTTCAATTCTTTCAGAACGATTAGCATAACCGTAGCTTACCTCTGTCAAAACTTCATTGCCTTCTTCAACCAGTACGCTTCCAGAGAATTTATTCTGATCCTGAATATAGGCAATACGATCTAAAATGTTAGTTTTCACAATAACCCCTCCAAAGTTTTATTTCTTCAATAAATCTGCTCCGATGGATTAACAGCCATTTTTAAGACATCTCAGATGGCGGGATTGGACGGCCGCACCTTAGCTTCTAATTAATACCTTTGTATATACAACCATCTTCTTAAAATCTAGAATTAATTGGTTTTTTCAATAAAATCAGTGCCAATAATGCCATCAAAACAGTAAGTTTCTCGGGCGATTCCTAACTGTATCAAAAAATTATCCAACAAGTACGAATATATCTCAAGATTCGACACGGGTTGCTCATAGCATAATTCACTCTCCCCACCAACACCATACATCCTTCTTGCTTTCCCATAAGTCGGATCAATACTTAAGCCTATCTCTTGAACTAGATCAGTATCAAATATGGTATTGGAAGAACCTGTATCAATTAAAACTTGCTTTAAAGTCATCATTTTGTCGTTATACTTCAGTTTAACCGAAATGATAGGTAGTCCGTTTTCAATATTAATTTTCACTGATACCTCCTGCTCCTAACCCCGGTAAACTGTTCTTCAATAACTTCGATATCCTTGTTACAAGTATGGAAAATATACAATTCTCGACTTCGATCCTTCAAATGTAATATATTTGTAACCTTAACATGCTTCAACAGAATTATTGAACTCCGAAATGACTGACATTCCTTCAATTTCACGTCGGTTGTCTTTAGATTCATCCTTTAAAGCTTCTACGAGGACCCAACTGTCTGGATATTGATTTCTTATCTCTTCCCATTTCATATCGAATCCCCCCTTGTATAGACGAGGTCCTGGTCACTCGATGCGTAAACTTGGTGTTGTCTAGATGTAGACCAATAATCATTTATGATTTAAAACCTGCTTTACTCTAGGATGAACGAACCAAACTCCTATCGGATAAAACCATATTAATAGTAATGTTTTAATATACTCTCTAAAACTTACATTCCTATTTTTTTCTAACATAACTAAGGACTTAGAAAGAAAGTATAGTCCATAAGCTATTGCGTACATTGAATAAAGATGAATCAAAATAAAAACAATGTTTTCTAGTAAGTTAATTCCAAATAATTGAAATAAAATGCTTACTACCATATAAATGCCAGCTAATAAAATGTTAATTAAAAAATATGTTACGCTAGGCTTCTTTTCGATCTCATTCTCCTTATCGAAAAGAATGGCTAAGGATATGAACCATAAAAGCATAATTATGCCATTAACCATTATCACTATGTTAGTAAACAAGAAAATAGTATCTGTAGCTAATGGTAGGAAAAATGATAGATATATAAATGCAATTGGAAAAGATAGTAACATAAACAATTGCCATGTTTTTAATGTTGATATAACGTTCAAACTCTCCACCTTCTTCATATTTTTTTCTTTTTAAATTCTCGGGTAACACGATAAGTATATCGGTTTCAGATAACATTACGCATTACAGGCGTAGGCTGAGCTTAGTATTCGCACTTAGCGATAAGCCAAGCCGACTCGGTTAGCGAAGGGATGTGTCGAGTAATACTTCTCTGTCCACTCTAAGAGACCAAGAACGCTTGCCGCCCGATTCGTAGATATAGTGTTAACTGACGTTATTAATTATTGATCCCTAGAATGTCATTCCAATTTTCTTTTATCACCATAATATCTCTTCTAACTCTATGAACGTTATCTATTAATAAGTATTGATCCAATACGGACTCCATTTCATTAACAGAAGCGTACCTTTCTAATTTTGGAGAAAACTTTCTTAAGTAAGGATCATTTGGTTTACCTATACACTTAACCAATGTATCTAGTGCAACTAAACTCATTGGTCTACCAAGTGATAACCAATGTGCAAGTTTATGCCATGTTGGCCTAGAAAGTGCAGCTAATCGCCCCCAAGCCTCATTTACAGGTGATGTTACTTTATCTTCCATCCAGTCTAATACTAAAGGTGACCTAAACTTGTGCAAACAGCCAAAGGCGGCATGAGGCAATTTTTGCGGAGATATATTCTGTAAATGATGTTTTACATTCTTAAAGCCTTCAACAAATGGTAACGAAACAGCACTTGCCATTGCTAGGTCTAGTAAGTTATTTTCAATGGTTAAACGTTCTTCCCATAATCTACGTATCCATTTCTCAGCAACCGTTGTTAGGACCTTCTCAACGATTTGTAAGATTCTACTTCTAATCTCAACATTGTTAGTCAATGCATATCTGCTTTTTACTTGATCATATACCATTTGTTTATCATGACTATTCAAAACTTTAATAGTATCATCATTTAACCACCAACTCGTCATACTATAATCCAATAGCTTGTCTAAATCATTCGCTACATCGTTTAATTCTGGAGCAAGATGTTCATCGTTTATTATGACATCTTCTTCTGGTTGAGTAGCAGTGCCATCTTCATCATAAAAATCGTCATGTAAATAAAATTTATTAGAGCTATGTATAACAGCAAGATTATACCATTCGATAGGTCTTAACGCTCGCTTGGTTAAACGATCATAACACCCATTACATAGCTCGTAAGGTTGATTATCTTGTTCATTCTCTTCTACGACTTGAACATTGTTTAGCTTACATGCTTGGCAGATCATTATCTCACCTCTGTTTTCCGTATAAAGATACCGGTCATCACTACAATCAGAATTGTAATACTAGGAATTAAATCTCCTCATTGTCTCCCACTTCGTTTACAGGTTGAATCCATTCTACTCTGTTTCCAAAAGGATCTCTGAATTCAAATCTTTCGCATCCAGGAATAGGGACTGATGCTATTATTTCAATGCCATTATCGATCAATCTCTTCTCTATGAGATTGATATCCTCTACCTCATAGGCTATATGTGCTTTGGTTTTAGTACGATCAACGTTATCTTCTGTACCAATATGTAATTGTTTATTTCCAACTTCAACCCAAAAGCCACCTCTACCCTTTAAGGATTCCGGTTTAGATATTTCCTTTAACTTCAATACCTCACAATAAAAATGCCGCGCTTTATGTTCCTGTTCTTTTGGGATAGTAATTTGAGCGTGGTGTATTCCGACTATCATACAAATATACCCCTTCAAAATACGGTCGTTTAATGCTCACTTACTTTAATATAAATACCTCATTGGAACATGGTGTTTTGGTTGTATTTGTTCTTTTCTAACCCCTTTTTCTCTGCCTTCTCTGGTAACATACCAAGAGAGTTGTTTAATCTTTCCGTCTCGTTCGAGATAAAAATAACCTATCAATGGTTCATCTTCAAATCTTACATGCACACCGAAATTTGGAAGTTTGCCAAATTGCCCTGTTATTTCAATTATTTCATTTTCGACATAGCCTTGATTAATCAGGTGTTCTAGTACTTTGTTTTCTAATATGTTTTTTTTAATTTCTATCACTAGCGTTGCATAAAAGTCTATTCATTATTTGACAG
>NZ_JAERVL010000028.1 GCF_016745835.1 Caldalkalibacillus salinus
GGTGTCTTTTTTTGTTGTTTTATTAAAAGGCTTTAGGAAGAGAAAAGTAGGAGAAGCACGCGTTCCTATGGCGAGACACGTAGGCGAAGCAGTGATGCAATAAATGAGGAAAGACTCTACGACATTAACCCTTTGTCCTTGTGACCCAGTACATATATAGCAACAGGCATAAAGCAGAGGAAAAAAACTATTAAAGATAATGAAGGTGAAAAGTATAGAATCTGAAACAATAATAGCGCAATAAAGGAGAGTTTACCTATACAGATAGAGAACTCTCGGAACACTAACAACTGCATCACCTTCGTTAACGTATTGGCTGAAGACGCTTTTCCTAAGGCAAAAATATGATGAAAGTGTTGCGTAAAAGCCGGAACCCATAACATGGGGAGTGATGCGGATATAACAGTGTTAAAGACAATATAGGTCACCGGTACATGAAAGAATAATGTCAGAGTAGCAGCGGTTGAGATAATCACCCCGATCATGCCCAGTACATCCCCGAAAGGCTTTAAAAATGTGCGACCAAGCATATAATACGTGAAGACACTAATACAGGCGAATAACATATTCCAGCCACCAAGTGCCCATTCATTCTGGACATACAGGTAGACGAAAACGCCTAAGGACATATGAATAAAGGATAAAAAGAAACCATACGCTGCTGAAGAGAATCCTAAGCCTTTCATGCCTTCTTCAAGTGGGATGAAGAACTCTTTGCGTCGAAATGGAAAGCGGATCCTGACTTGCGGGATCAAACTACTACAACATGCTTGAACAAGCAAAATGAGTAAAGCCGTAACAAAGAATACGTGGTAACTATAAACAAAGATGATCCAGCCAATGATAGGTGGCACGACAATCTGCATCACACCGTTTATAATGTACTGCAAACTAAGCACGTTTGATAAACGTTCTTGGGAAGCAAACCATAGGGAATAAAAGTTAAATCCTGCGTAAAATAAACCAATGAACAGCCCATTTAAAATCCCAGCCAAAGCAACAGCTTGAAGAGAGAGTTCCCCTTCAGTCCAAAAAAAGAGATACATACCTAAAGCAGTAAAAGAAGAACATAGAAATGTCCAACGACTCCCGAACCAAAACATAAAAAAGGCGCCCACCATCACCCCAATAAAAACGAATAAAAAAGTGAAGAAATAAAAGGCGGATATCATAAAGAAAGACTCTTGCTGTTTCCAGACATAAACACTGAGGAAAATAGTGGAGCAAACATTCGTCATAGCAAAGACGCTAAAAGTGATATACATTGCAATGAGTGGTAATTTCACAGAGCTCTCCCTCCTGCTTGTACCAATGTATGGGGAGAGAAGGGCCATTATGATACAGTAAACCAATTTTTATGATATAGTTATTCATAACATACAGACCCGTACCATACATATAACCTCATAGAGAGGAGGGAGTCGATTGGACTGGATCCATCAACTATGGTCTGAATTCACAGGAACACATTACGATGAAATCACGATAAGATTGTTCCTCGCAACCTTGCTCGGTGGATTAGTCGGAATAGAGCGAGAACAAAATAATCACCCTGCAGGGTTTAGAACACACATCCTTGTTTGTGTGGGATCTTCATTGATCATGCTCATCTCCATGTATGGCTTTGAGTCATTTATTTATAACAATCCTGAGATTAATACCATTCAAGATCCAGCCCGTTTGGCTGCCCAAGTTGTGAGTGGTATTGGCTTTTTAGGTGCAGGAACGATTCTCGTTCATGGAGGGACGGTGCGAGGGTTAACGACGGCGGCTTCACTGTGGGTGGTTGCTGGGATAGGTTTAGCGTTAGGGTCGGGATTTTATTATGGGGCCGTACTTTCCACTGTTCTCGTTCTCCTTAGCTTAGTCGTTCTAAACCGTATTGAAGACACTTTTATTAGAAAAGGACAATTGCACGTCGTTCAGTTAAAAGTGTTAGATTCTCCCGGTAAATTAGGCGAAGTGGCAACGAGGATAGGTGAAAAGAACATCAGTATCCGCAAAATCACGATCAATGAAACCAAAATCGAAGAAGGCATCGTACAGGTATCCATAGGGTTAAGGCTGCCGCAAAAGGTGACCATAGCCCATGTCTTGGACGAATTACGTCAAATCAAAGGCATACTCGACGTCTCTGTTGAATAAAACAGAATATGACCAACCAATCAATGAGTAGAATAAAAAGGGATAAAATCCTTGTCAAACAGGGATTTATCCTTTTTTGTATGAATAATAAGCGTAAAATTGATCAAACTAAGTAAAGAGAGTTGCACATTTTATATTTCTTGAGTATAATTTAGTTAAAGTCAAAGATAGTCAAAGTCAAAGCGAGCGTATTAAGCAACATTGATTGACACTTGACTTGAAATATTGCCAGTCAAAGCAGTGGCCATTATCGGAGGTAAGTGATGAGAAACATATCCGATATTATTGAAAATCATCTCAAGAAAATATTGGAGACCAGTAAAAAGGGATACATTGAAATACAAAGAAGTGAATTAGCAGATTTATTTCAGTGCGTGCCGTCCCAGATTAATTATGTGATTAATACACGCTTTACTGTAGAAAAAGGCTATGTCGTTGAAAGTAAGCGTGGGGGTGGCGGATTCATCCGAATTCGGAAAGTCCAACTAGAAAATGACCAACAGCTACTACAAAAAGTGGCCGATATGATCACGGATGAAATTTCTCAATCTGCAGCAGAAGATATCATACTGAGGTTAGAGGAAGCTGAACTTATAAACGCCAGAGAAGCCCGCATCATGAAATCTGCGATTCATCGCAATGTTTTATCGTTCCAAGTGCATATTCGGGATCAACTAAGGGCAAATATCATGAAAGCCATGATGATGTCTATTTTTTATAAATAAATAAAAGAAATAAATGGCCATTGTATACATCAGTAAAGGAGGGGAGCACCATGATTTGCCAAGAATGTGGTGAGCGCCAAGCCACCTTACACTTTACAAAGATTATCAACGGTGAGAAAACAGAATTCCATATATGTGAGGTATGTGCAAAGGAAAAAGGAGAAGTCCTTCCTGGCATGGATAATAGCTTTTCCATCCATAATTTACTTTCTGGATTACTTAATTTTGATGCTACTAATAACAGCACGATGAACCCCAACATGCAACAATCTAAGCAATGTCCGAAGTGTGGGCTGACCTATAGTCAGTTTTCAAGAAGCGGGCGTTTTGGTTGTTCCCAATGTTATAAAGCATTCGGGGAACGGCTAGAGCCTTTATTTCGTAAGGTGCATAGTGGGAATATTTCTCATTATGGAAAAATACCTCGTCGTTCAGGTAGCCTCATACAAATGAAGCGTGAAATACAAGAGTTGAAGCAGCAACTACAACGGGCCATTTCCAATGAAGAGTTTGAGCAAGCCGCCCAGTTGAGAGACAACATACGAAGCCTTGAGAACAAATTAAACCAATGAGGTGGGATCGACCATGTCACTAGACAAATTTATAAAAAATGCTGTAAGTGACTGGATGAAGGGTGATGGACCTGATTCCGATATCGTCATGAGTAGTCGTGTACGATTAGCCCGTAATGAGGACACCATCCCCTTTCCACTAATCGCAACCGAAGATCAGCTTCAAACAGTGGTAACAGAAGTTGGAGACGTCATTACAAGAAGCGATGTCACTGATGAACTTGGAAAGTTAGAATTACTGCGCATGAACCAATTAAAAGGGATTCAGAAAAGAGTCCTGGTGGAGAAGCATTTAATCAGTCCCAATCTAGCGGAGGAGTCAACGGCTGGAAGCGTGGTGCTGAGCGAAAATGAGTCCGTGAGCATCATGTTAAACGAAGAAGACCATATACGTATTCAGTGCCTCTATCCTGGGTTCCAACTCCAACAAGCGTGGGAAAAAGCGAACAGTATCGATGACTGGTTTGAAGCGAATATCAATTTTGCTTTTGATGAGAAAGTAGGCTATTTAACAAGTTGTCCTACGAACGTGGGCACAGGGCTTAGAGCATCAGTGATGATGCATCTCCCTGCATTAGTAATGACGGAACAAATGAATCGCATGCTCCCCGCCATTAACCAACTGGGATTAGTTGTTAGAGGAATTTATGGAGAGGGCAGCGAAGCTTTAGGGAACATCTTTCAGATTTCCAACCAGATTACCTTAGGGCGTTCCGAAACTGAAATTATAGAGGACCTAGCCAATGTAGCCAAACAACTCATTGATCAGGAGAGGCAAGCGAGAAACACCCTCGCCCAGCAGTCAAGACTAAGGCTGGAGGATAAAATATATCGTTCTTACGGTATATTGTCTCATGCTAGAACGATAGAATCGAAGGAAGCAACACAGCGACTTTCGGATGTTCGTTTAGGGATTGACCTCGGTTTTATCAAAAATACATCAGCCAACATTCTTAACGAACTGATTGTCTTGACCCAGCCTGGATTTTTACAGCAATATGCCGGAGAAATGTTAACAGCAGAACAACGGGATGAACGCAGAGCAAAATTAATTAGAGAACGATTACTACTCAATGAATAAGTATGTTAATGGAGGTGTAGGGTTATGATGTTTGGGCGATTTACTGAAAGAGCACAGAAAGTACTATCCCTCGCTCAGGAAGAAGCGATACGACTCAACCATAACAATATTGGTACAGAACATATTCTATTAGGTCTTGTCAGAGAAGGAGAAGGTATAGCAGCAAAGGCTTTACAAGCGCTGAATCTTGACCTGGAAAAAATACAAAGCGAAGTTGAAACACTGATTGGTAGAGGGGAACAACGTAGTGAAAATATACATTACACCCCTCGGGCTAAGAAAGTCATAGAACTTTCCATGGATGAAGCTAGAAAGCTAGGGCATACCTACGTCGGTACAGAACATATTTTACTAGGGCTCATTAGAGAAGGAGAGGGCGTTGCGGCACGTGTACTCAATAACCTGGGGGTCAGCTTGAATAAAGCAAGACAACAGGTACTACAGCTACTAGGGTCTAACGAGACGTCCACCAACAACAGCCAGAGTGGGCAATCTTCCTCCGCTAGTACACCGACTTTAGATAGTCTGGCCCGGGATCTCACATCCGTTGCGAGAGAAGAAGGGCTAGACCCAGTTATTGGACGTAGCCAGGAAATTGAACGCGTCATTCAAGTCCTCAGTCGACGGACCAAAAACAATCCAGTGCTCATCGGGGAGCCGGGTGTCGGTAAAACGGCGATAGCAGAGGGGCTTGCCCAGAGCATCGTCGATAATGAGATTCCAGAAACGTTAAGAGATAAGCGCGTCATGACTCTAGATATGGGGACCGTTGTCGCTGGAACCAAGTACCGTGGTGAATTTGAAGACAGACTGAAAAAGATCATGGATGAAATCCGCCAAGCAGGCAATATTATTCTCTTTATAGATGAGTTGCATACGTTAATTGGAGCGGGTGGTGCAGAAGGCGCAATTGACGCCTCCAATATTCTTAAACCGGCACTCGCTAGAGGGGAGCTTCAATGCATCGGGGCCACAACCCTCGACGAATACCGTAAATATATTGAAAAAGATGCTGCTCTTGAGCGACGTTTCCAACCGATCACCGTTGATCAGCCAAATGAAGAAGAAGCCATCCAGATTTTAAAAGGGTTACGTGATCGTTATGAAGCGCATCACCGTGTTAAAATCACAGATGGTGCCATAGAGGACGCTGTCAAATTATCTGATCGCTACATCACGGAACGTTACCTTCCAGATAAGGCGATTGACTTGATAGACGAAGCGGCTTCAAAAGTACGCCTAAAATCATATACAGCACCCCCTAACCTCAAAGAGCTTGAGCAGAAGCTGGATGGGATCAAAAAAGAGAAGGATGCTGCTGTACAAAGCCAAGAGTTTGAAAAAGCGGCTTCTTTACGTGATACAGAGCAAAAAATGCGTCAGGAGCTAGAAGAAACAAAGAACGAATGGAAGGAAAAACAAGGCCAAACAGACACAGAGGTGACCGGTGAAGATATTGCCCAGATTGTAGCGAACTGGACCGGTGTCCCTGTCAGCAAACTGGCAGAGGAAGAAACCGAGCGTCTGCTGAAGATGGAAGACATTTTACATGAGCGAGTCATTGGGCAAGATGAAGCAGTTAAAGCTATCTCTAGGGCAATTAGACGTGCACGCGCAGGTCTAAAGGACCCCAAAAGACCAATTGGCTCCTTCGTCTTCTTAGGACCGACGGGGGTAGGGAAAACAGAACTCGCACGCGCGGTGGCTGAAAGTTTATTCGGTGACGATAATGCCATGATTAGAATTGATATGTCCGAATACATGGAGAAGCATGCCACATCCCGCCTTGTAGGTTCTCCCCCAGGCTATGTCGGGTTTGATGAGGGTGGTCAGCTCACGGAAAAAGTAAGACGCAAACCGTATTCCGTCATCCTGTTAGATGAGATCGAAAAAGCACATCCCGACGTATTTAACATTTTACTTCAAGTGCTTGAAGATGGTCGGTTAACGGACTCTAAGGGGCGTACAGTCGATTTTAGAAACACCGTTGTCATCATGACCTCCAACGTTGGGGCTGATATGATTAAGAAAGGCACGTCTCTCGGATTCCAACCTGAATCTAGTGAACAAAGCTATAACAATATGAAGGATAAAGTCATGGGCGAACTAAAACGCACTTTCCGTCCAGAGTTCTTAAACCGTATAGACGAAGTCATTGTGTTCCACTCTCTTGAAAGAGAACACATCGAGGAAATTGTGGATCTCATGGCCAACCAACTCCAGAGACGTCTGAGAGAGCAGGAAATCGAATTTACCCTAACACCAAGTGCCTTAAAATATATTGCTGATGAAGGGTTTGACCCACAGTATGGGGCAAGGCCGTTACGTAGAGCGCTACAACGTCAGGTAGAGGATCGCCTATCAGAAGAGGTGCTACGAGGGAACATCGAGAAAGGTGACACATTAGTGATTGACTACCAAGACGGCGAATTTAGTGTCAGTAAGAAATAATACGAGTAATGATTGACTAGTGGTGAAGGTGCCACTCCTAATTTACAAGAAAAGGGATATCAAAAGAGAACAGAGGTGCTTTGTAAGCCCTCCGTTCTCTTTTTTTATTATCTATCGCCTATTTATCGCTGCAACTTTCCCAACCTAAATCCTTCTTTCATTTGCTTTCAAATAGTGATATCTTTTGAGTAGACGAAAAATGCTATGCGTTATAACTCAGGACCTTTTGCTAAAGAAAGAGGAGAAATAATGGCCAAGAATAAAACGAAATTTGCATGCCAAGAATGTGGCTATGAGTCCCCGAAATGGATGGGCAAATGCCCGGGTTGTCATGCCTGGAACACAATGGTTGAGGAACTAGAGCCTAAGAGTGCCAAGGGCAGAGGGGCTTTTCGCACTGGACAGGGGCAAGCAGAGAGGGAAAAGCCGATTCCCATTATTGATATTGAAGCGGAAAATGAGCCTAGGGTTTCTACTAATTTGAATGAAATGAATCGTGTCCTAGGTGGTGGTATTGTCCCAGGATCTCTCGTTCTCGTAGGTGGAGACCCCGGGATTGGGAAATCAACGCTACTCTTACAATTATCAGGTATACTCAGTCAATCTGAACATAAAGTGTTATATGTATCAGGCGAAGAATCGTTAAAGCAAACGAAGATGAGAGCAGAACGTCTGGACCTTTTATCTGAATCTTTACTCGTCTTAGCAGAAACGGATGTTCATCAGATTGAAGCACATATCGAACAGGAGCAACCTAAGGTTGTCATGATTGACTCTATACAGACCGTATATCAGGATGAAGTGACCTCTGCACCAGGCAGTGTCGCTCAAGTAAGAGAATGCACGGCTAGTTTTATGAGAATTGCCAAGACTAAAGGTATCGCCATCTTTTTGGTTGGCCATGTGACCAAAGAGGGTGCGATAGCAGGGCCACGTCTGTTAGAACATATGGTGGACGCCGTGTTGTATTTGGAAGGTGAGAGACATCACACTTACAGGATATTAAGAGCAGTGAAGAACCGCTTTGGCTCTACAAACGAAATTGGCATTTTTGAGATGAAAGAATTGGGCCTCACAGAGGTGGCTAACCCATCTGAAATGTTCTTAGAAGAAAGAGCACGCGGGGCAGCGGGGTCAATCGTCATTGCCAGTGTTGAAGGAACTCGTCCAGTTCTCGTCGAATTACAAGCATTAGTATCACCAACCAGTTTCGGGACACCGAGAAGAATGGCTACGGGTGTTGATCACCACAGAGTGTCACTCATTATGGCTGTACTTGAAAAAAGAGTGGGATTACTGCTTCAGAACCAAGACGCCTACATCAATGTGGCAGGAGGCGTGAAGCTCAATGAACCTGCCTTAGACTTAGGAATAGCGGTAAGTATCGCTTCTAGCTTTAGGGAGAAACCGACACAATCGTATGACGTTGTCATCGGTGAAGTAGGTTTAACGGGGGAAGTCCGTGGGGTATCACGAATAGACCAACGTGTATCTGAAGCCAAAAAACTAGGATTCAAGCGTGCCGTTATTCCACAGAAGAACATGGAAGGCTGGGAGCACCCTGCTGATATGACCGTCATTGGTGTGGCCACAGTTCAAGAAGCGTTGGATGTTGTATTGGGAGGAAATGAAACATGACAACAGATAGTAAAAAAAGGGATCAAATGAGTGAGGTCTTACGCTTTGTTGCTCCTGGTACCGCTTTTCGTAACGGTTTAGAAAACGTATTGCGAGCGAAAACAGGTGGTTTAATTGTGGTCGGGTACAGCAACGACGTGATGGACCTCGTCGATGGGGGGTTCTCCATTAACTGTGAATTCTCTCCTGCAAACTTATATGAGTTAGCCAAGATGGATGGGGCCATCATTCTCAGTGATGATGGCAAGAGAATATTGTTTGCGAACGCCCAGCTCGTCCCGGATTCTTCCATTCCTTCTAATGAAACGGGCATACGTCACCGGACGGCGGAGCGGGTCGCCAAACAAACAGGGCATCTCGTCGTTTCAATTTCTCAACGGCGTAATGTCATTACATTGTACCAAGGGAATTTCCGGTATGCGCTACGGGACATTGGTGTCATTCTGACCAAAGCCAACCAGGCTATTCAAACGCTTGAGAAATACAAATCGGTACTAGACCAAGCCCTGACAAATTTGAGCGCTCTAGAGTTTGAAGAGCTTGTCACGTTACAAGAAGTGTCTATGGTCATTCACCGTATCGAAATGGTACTCAGAATTAAAGCCGAGATCAACCGTTACATTAATGAGCTCGGAACAGAAGGGCGTCTAATTAGCATGCAGCTAGAAGAATTAGTCACGAATGTGGAGGAAGAGACATACTTGCTCATCAAAGACTATTGTAAGGACACGACCTGTGACCCGTATGAAGTACTCAACGAACTAAAGAAATTATCTGCCGATGAATTATTAGAAAATAACACGATCGTGAAACTGTTGGGATACACGGGTAATATCAACATCCAAGAAGCGCCTGTATCCCCTAGAGGCTATCGCATTATAAATAAGATTCCACGACTCCCATCTGCTATTGTCCATAATCTCGTTGAGCGTTTTAACGCGCTCCCTCAAGTGATGATGGCGACGATTGAAGAACTTGACGAGGTTGAGGGCATTGGGGAGGTTCGGGCGCGAGCTATTAAGGACGGGTTAACACGAATACAAGAACAAATGTTTGTAGATCGTCATATTTAGAACTATAGTCTCTGTCGCGTCCGCGGTGGTTCCTGTAAAATAGATGCAAGAGTGAAGGTGGGATGAACATTTAATGATTACAAAAAGTATTCCTAGTATGTTTACGGTGGGCAACCTATTTTTAGGAGTCATGGCCATACTGTTAGCCATACAAGGAGTCTCTCAAGAAGAGAGTCGTTTAATTGATTATGCAGCTATTCTTGTTATTATTGGTATGTTATTAGACGGTTTAGACGGGCGTATGGCGCGCTTACTGAATGCGGCGAGTGAATTCGGTAAAGAATTGGATTCCTTGTCTGACATTGTCACTTTCGGCGTGGCACCTGCCGTTATTATGTATCTCGTGACACTACAAGATGCGGGTGCATGGGGAATTGTGATTACGGCGTTATTCCCTATCTGTGGCGCATTGAGATTGGCACGCTTTAGTGTTTATCCTGGCATACCGGGCTTTTTCGTAGGTTTACCCATTACCGCCGCCGGGGGTGTTTTAGCGACATTTGCGCTATACCATGAGGTTTTTCACCCCTTATTTTTACCTGTTGGTGTCCTTATACTCTCATACCTTATGATAAGTAATATTAAGTATCCGAACTTTAAAAAGGTGGGTGTACCTCGAGCGGCTTTTTGGATCACGCCTATTATTGTAGGGGTTGTCGCTATTTTAGCCTACCAGTTCCCTAATGAGTTTCCGAAGATCGTCTTTATTCCTCTAGTGCTGTATGCCGCTTACGGCATTAAGAAGAGTATAGACAATGATTTACGCCGAAAAAGAAAGGAAAGAAGAAACAGAAAGGTAGAAAAGGAATAAAAAAGACAAAATCCTACAAAAAAATTAGAAATTCTATTGACTACATGTATGTTTGTATGCTAACATTGATTATTTTAATTTGACTTTTACGCGCTTTTGTGATATCCTAAAATTGGATATTGCTCTGGAGGTGGCGTGATTGTTCGGTGTAGGTGATAAAGTCGTATACCCCATGCATGGGGCCGGAGTCATTGAGGGAATCGAGGAGAAGGAAATATTAGGTCAGAAGAAAAAGTACTTCGTGATGAGAATGCCAGTGGGTGAAATGAAAGTGATGATTCCATTAGAAAATGTCAACCATATTGGACTCCGGACTGTAGTAGAAGACGAAGCGGTCAACCAAGTCATGGATATCTTGGGGGGTGACATCGAAGATCAAAAAGCCAACTGGAATCAACGTTATCGAGCAAATATGGATAAAATGAAGAGTGGCGACATATATGAGCTAGCAGATGTCGTACGGAGCTTAATGCATAGAGACCATACCAAAGGACTTTCAACAGGTGAACGCAAGATGCTTGATCAGGCTAAGCAAATCCTCATCAGTGAATTGGCACTCGTGAAAAATCAGAATTCAGATGATCTGTATTCTATGCTAGACGGCTTAGTTAACGAAAGAGATGCGTCCCTGTGACGCGTTTTTTTTTAAATTCGTTCTGTCAGGTTTGACACGCACAAAAATGGTCCATAATGATAAGGGAGGTGAAAAGTTGTGTTGAAAAGAGTCATTCAATTATTTTTTGCTGTGACTGGAGCTGTGCTAGGTTACAATTATGGCAGCAACGTGATACAGGAACTCAACTCACTGTTAACCCTTGGTCTTGAAAGTTTTATCGGGGACACTTATCTATATGCGATGAGCTACTCCTTGGTTACAGCGATCATTTTTGTACTTGTCACAACATGGCTAACGGATTACATCGTCAACGTTGTACGCTGGGGAGAAGAGATGTTGTTGAAGGCACCGGTGACAGATATATTGTTTGGAGCCATGGGGCTGACTGTCGGATTAATCGTCGCTTTTTTACTTATTCAGCCTATTAACAGTATTCCCCTGGTTGGTGATATACTACCTGTATTCGTCTCGTTTCTATTAGGGTACCTCGGTTTTCAAGTGGGCTTTAAGAAGAGAGAAGAGATGCTAACCTTATTTACACTCGGTAGGATTGGTAAGGATAAAAAGGCAGAAAACGACGCAACGGAACATAAGATTTTGGATACCAGTGTCATTATCGATGGTAGAATAGCAGATATTTGTAAAACTGGATTTATAGAAGGCACTATGGTCATACCGGCCTTTGTTTTAGAGGAATTACAACATATAGCTGATTCTTCTGATGTCTTGAAACGTAATCGCGGTCGAAGGGGACTAGACATATTAAATCGTATTCAAAAGGAATTGGCCGTGAATGTTCATATTTACGAGGGTGATTTCGAAGAGATACAAGAAGTAGACAGCAAACTGGTCAAATTAGCCAAGGTCTTAAACGGTAAAGTCGTCACGAACGATTTTAACCTGAACAAAGTATGTGAACTCCAGGGAGTCCCTGTTTTGAACATCAATGACTTGGCGAACGCGGTGAAGCCCGTTGTTTTACCTGGTGAGGAACTCAGCGTTCAAGTGATTAAAGATGGAAAAGAACATAATCAAGGCGTGGCTTACTTAGATGATGGGACCATGATCGTGGTCGAAGGTGGACGTGATCATATTGGGTCGGAGATTGATGTGTTAGTGACCAGTGTGCTACAAACCTCTGCAGGCCGAATGATTTTTGCTAAGCCTAAATTATTAGAAAAGGCCTTATAACCCATTTTTATTACCGTTCTGTTCGTCATGGAACATTATCACGAGTGTCTTCATGAGTGAAGGAAATACAGACTTAAGGTATAATGTCTCTCAGATACGTTCTATTAATGTGTGTTAATGGAATTATAACGAGAGACATTATTTTTTTATTTCCCGGTGAGGAGGGAATAATGGTGAGTACAATAGGTGCGATTATCTGTGCAGCTGGGCAAGGCAAGCGTATGGGTCTTGGCCATAATAAACAGTTTGTTGAACTGGACGGCATCCCGCTCCTCGTTCATACTCTAAAACGGTTAACACAGACCACGATGATAGAGACATTTGTTGTTGTCGTGGGGCACGGAGAAGTGGACAAGGTCACGTCATTATTATCACAGTACAAGCTACCAAGTGGCATACATGTGATTACAGGGGGGGATGAGAGGCAAGATAGTGTTTACGAAGGCGTCAAGCACATGGCATCACTAGCGGAAACCCCAGATATCGTTTTGGTTCATGACGGTGCACGTCCTTTCATCGATGAACTAGACCTTGACCGTGTGGTGAATGAAGCCCAACGAGAAGGCGCAGCCATCTTTGCTGTTCCTGTCACGGACACGATTAAGGAAACGGATCAACATCAACATGTCAGCCAAACGTTAGATCGTACAAAGCTATGGGCTGTTCAGACGCCCCAAGCTTTTCGATATTCCTTGTTAAAAGAGGGGCATGAGAGTGCAAAGGAACGTCACATTTATATGACAGACGATGCGGCGCTAGTTGAGCGCTTAGACAAACGTGTGGTCATCGTCGAGGGAAGTCGTTATAATATAAAATTGACGACACCAGAAGATCTGACATACGCACAGGTTTTACTACGAATGAAGCAAGAGGGGAATCGTGAATGAATATTAGAGTGGGACAAGGCTTTGATGTACATCAGTTAGTTAAAGGGCGCAAGCTTATTCTAGGGGGCATAGACATTCCCCATGATAAAGGCTTGCTCGGCCACTCAGATGCGGATGTACTTCTACACACCATTAGCGACGCTATTTTAGGTGCCATCGGTGAAGGGGATATCGGGAAGCATTTTCCTGACACCGATCCCAATTTTAAAGATGCAGATTCTATGATTCTGCTACAACAAGTATGGAAAATGGCCCAAGATAAAGGGTATTCCCTTGGAAATATTGACGCAACTATCATGGCCCAAAAGCCGAAGTTAGCCCCCTTTATCGCTCAGATCGCACAACGGATCGCAAAAGGGTTGGGCGTTAATCATGAACAGGTCAATATCAAAGCGACAACAACGGAAAAACTAGGCTTTACGGGTCGAGAAGAGGGGATCGCTGCACAAGCCGTGGTCCTCATATATCAAGCCCATTCTTGACCAACAGGAAACTTATGATTACAATACATTAAGGTTAAATAAATGACGGAAACAAACAACGAAAGGTGATGAGTCATGGCAAATGACGTAAGAGTCAGGTACGCACCAAGTCCTACGGGGCATTTACATATAGGAAACGCTAGAACGGCGTTGTTTAACTATCTATTCGCTCGCAGTCAGCAAGGAAAGTTCATTATTCGTGTTGAAGACACGGATCAGAAGCGAAATGTTGAGGGTGGCGAATACAACCAGCTTAAGTACCTCGAATGGCTCGGTATCGACTGGGATGAGAGTATTGATAAAGACGGTGGTTACGGCCCTTACCGTCAGATTGAACGCCTAGACATTTACAAAAAGTACTGGCAAGACCTTCTAGATCGGGGGCTCGCCTATAAATGTTATTGCACGGAAGAAGAGCTAGAACAAGAACGTGAAGAACAGATTGCCCGCGGAGAAACCCCACGTTACTCTGGCAAGCACCGTGATCTGACCCCTGAACAGCAGGCTGCATTTGAAGCTGAAGGTAGGCAAGCGAGCATTCGTTTTCGTGTGCCTGAGGGACGGACCTATATCTTTCAAGATATGGTTAAGGGAGAAGTGTCCTTTGAATCAGAGGGGACAGGGGATTTTGTCATCGTTAAAAAAGATGGCATCCCTACCTACAATTTTGCTGTTGTCATTGACGACCATCTCATGAACATTTCGCACGTTTTACGTGGTGATGACCATATCTCCAACACGCCGAGGCAGATGATGATCTATGAAGCGTTTGGTTGGGAGCCTCCAATATTTGGGCATATGACCCTCATAGTGAACGAACAACGCAAAAAACTGAGTAAGCGCGACGAGTCTATTATTCAATTCATTGAGCAGTATGAATCTCTAGGTTACCTACCAGAAACACTGTTTAACTTCATTGCCTTATTAGGTTGGTCACCGGAAGGAGAAGAAGAGATATTCTCCAAAGAACAACTGATTGAGATTTTTGAAGCGCAGCGTTTGTCCAAAAGTCCGGCCGTTTTCGATACGGAAAAACTAGCTTGGATGAACAACCACTATTTAAAGCAATTAGATGAAGAGGACATTGTGGCCTTAGCCTTACCTCATCTACAAGAAGCGAACAAACTTCCAAAAGATTTAACACCAGAGCAGAAGACTTGGGCCAGCCAACTCATCACCTTGTATCAGGAGCAAATGCACTATGGCGCTGAAATCGTTGAACTATCGACTATGTTCTTTGAAGCGGATGTCACCTATGACGAAGAAGCGAAGGAAGTATTACGTGGGGAGCACGTACCGGAAGTGGCAGCTGCCTTTGCCCAACAGTTACGTGAACTAGAGGCGTACGAACCTGATCAAATCAAGCCTGCGATTAAAGCGGTGCAGAAAGAAACAGGCTATAAAGGCAAACAGCTGTTCATGCCCATCCGAGTCATGTCGACGGGGCAAATACATGGACGTGATTTAATCCAAACACTGTATCTTCTCGGACAAGAGAAGGTGCTTCAAAGAGTGGAACGTCTCGTTAACGACTATCATACTATGGTTCAATAAAACAATGTAAAGCATGACGCTTTCCCAATATACCTATACTAATGATATGATATAGACAATAGAACAACGCTTACAAACTGAAATCTAATGATGAGGAAAAGTACTGAGGCAGAAATGTCCCAGAGAGAGCTACCATCCTAGAGATGGCTGAAAGTAGCTTACATTCACTGCTCAGGAATGCCCCTCTGAAGAGTGCGTCGAAGACACAGTAGACGTCACCGGGATGCAGCCGTTATCTGCATAAAAGGGAAGTGCGTATAGACGATAGGATGGTCTAACGTACTTAAGCAGAGTGGAACCGCGGGAAAGCCGTCTCTGTGCGAGGCACAGGGTCGGCTTTTTTTGTGTGAAATAATGAAGATTCAACCATGACTCCAGATCACGATGCTCGATAAAAAGATCGTTTGATAACCATAGTGAGTCAGGAGGAGAGCGGAAAATGTGGAAAACGTTAAAATCAGATATCCTTGCTGTATTTGAGCGGGATCCCGCGGCAAGAAGCACCCTTGAAGTGGTGTTCACATATTCAGGTCTACACGCTATTTGGGCTCATCGTATTGCCCATGTTCTCTACAAGCGACGTTTCTTCTTTCTTGCCCGGTTTATATCTCAATTCAGTCGTTTTATCACCGGTATTGAAATACACCCCGGTGCCAAGATCGGAAAAGGCCTTTTTATCGACCATGGTATGGGTGTGGTGATTGGAGAAACGTGTGAAATAGGGGACAACGTGACGATTTATCAGGGTGTGACACTTGGTGGAACGGGTAAAGAAAAAGGAAAGCGCCATCCCACCGTCGAGGACAACGTTTTGATTGCATCGGGGGCGAAAGTATTAGGGTCCTTTACCATAGGCAAAAATTCTAAAATAGGGGCGGGCTCCGTCGTGCTAAGAGAGATCCCTCCCAACTCAACCGTTGTGGGGATACCTGGGAGAGTCGTGATGCAGGAGGGCTACCGTGTGCTCAACGATTTAGACCACGTGAACCTGCCAGATCCCGTCTCCGACGTATTGCGTAACATGGAAAAAGAAATAGAGAGATTAACGAAAGAAGTAGAAGAATTAAAGAAAGGACAGGAACAAACCTATGGCCATAAAAATTTATAACACGCTCACGCGGACAAAAGAAGAATTCAAGACATTAGAGCCGAACAAGGTTAAAATGTACGTATGTGGACCAACCGTTTACAACCATATTCATATCGGTAATGCCAGGCCTGCTGTTTTCTTTGATACCGTCCGTCGCTATCTAGAGTATCGCGGGTATGACGTTCAATACGTACAAAACTTCACAGACGTAGATGATCGGATCATTGAAGCAGGTTTAGAACTTGGCAAGAGTGCCGAAGAAGTGGCGGATATGTTTATTGATTCTTATCATGAACATACTGAACAGTTAGGAGTAGAAAAAGCGGACACACATCCACGTGTCACTGAAAACATCCCACAGATTATCGCGTTTATCAGCCAGCTCATTGATAAAGGCCTCGCTTACGAGTCTAACGGGGATGTGTATTATCGTACAACGCGTTATGATGAATATGGAAAGTTATCACATCAGGATACGAACGAATTACAAGAAGGCGTTCGTATAGAAGTAGGCGAGCAGAAAGAAACCCCACTTGATTTCACACTGTGGAAGAAAAGTAAGCCGAATGAAGTCGCTTGGGATAGCCCGTGGGGACCGGGAAGACCCGGGTGGCATATTGAATGCTCATCCATGATTCGCACCTATCTAGGAGATACAATCGATATACATGGCGGGGGCATTGACCTTATTTTTCCCCATCACGAAAATGAAATTGCTCAGACCGAAGGCTTAACAGGCCAACCTTTGGCTCGTTATTGGATGCACAATGCGATGTTGAATATTAATAATCAAAAAATGTCCAAATCACTAGGAAACTTTGTACGTGTGAATGATGTGCTATCCGCGCATGACCCTCAAGTAGTACGCTACTTTATGTTAAACGGTCATTACCGTAGCCCTATTAACTTTAGTGATGAGCTGCTCGAGTCAGCCAAGAACGGATTTGAACGTTTGAAGACCGCTGTGGCCAACCTGCAGCATCATCAGTCTGGAGCACAACCCGGTCAATCTGATGATATAGAGCAAAAAATCGACGAATGGAAAGCACGTTTTGAAGCATCTATGGATGATGATTTCAACACAGCCGATGCCCTAAGTGTTTTATTTGAACTCGTGCGAGAAGTGAATACGGCTATCCATGAACAGGATGCTTACCAAGGAGATTTACAACTTTACCTTGAGCTCTTGTTGAGTTTGTCGCAAGTATTAGGGCTTGAGTTGGTGGAAGAACAAGAATTGTTAGACGATGAGATTGAGCAATTAATTGAAGAACGGAACCAAGCGAGAAAAGAACGGGATTTCGCTAGAGCAGATAAGATTAGAGACGACCTCCAAGCCCAAGGTATCCTCTTGGAAGATACACCTCAGGGCGTACGTTGGCGTAGGAAGTGAGGCGTAAGTCGTGCTATTTTCAGTAGATCTACCGAAAAGTCCTGCGCAGTATAACGGCCTAGCTTTAGCTTATATGGGAGATGCTGTATACGAAATTTATATTCGGCAGCATCTCCTACAAAAAGGTGGGACTAAAGCGCAAGCATTACACCGTAAGGCCACCAGCTACGTCTCCGCAAAAGCACAAGCCAAAGCGATTCTAGAACTCATCAATCAGGAGTGGCTAACAGAACGGGAACTGGACATCGTCAAAAGAGGCCGAAATGCCAAAAGTGGGCAAACACCCAAAAACACAGACGTCCAAACTTATCGATACAGTACTGCTTTTGAATGCTTAGTCGGATATCTATATTTAGACGAACAGTGGGATCGTCTAGAAGCATTATTTGTACAGGCCTTAGAAGTAATCGATAGAAAAGAGGGAGATTCATGAGTGAAGAATGGATTGCAGGCAAGAACCCCGTTTTAGAAGCTTTGCGCTCTGAACGCCCAATCAACAAGATTTGGATAGCTGAGCAATCACAGCAAGGCGCGATGAAGGAAGTTGTTCGTCTTGCAAAACAAAACAACATCATCGTACAGCACGTGCCTCGACAGAAGCTAGATCAACTATCATCAGGTATGGCACACCAAGGTGTATTAGCATCTATTGCTGCTTATGCTTATGCAGAGCTAGATGACCTGTTTAGCAGGGCGGAAGAGAAAGGTGAACAACCATTCTTTTTAATATTAGATGAGATTGAAGACCCACATAATCTAGGTTCCATCCTGCGTACGGCTGACGCAACGGGCGCACATGGTGTCATTATCCCTAAACGCAGGGCAGTGGGGTTAACGGCCACTGTCGCTAAGTCTTCTGCAGGTGCGATTGAATATGTTCCAGTGGTCCGGGTGACCAACATCGCCCAAACGATTGATGAATTGAAGGACAGAGGGGTCTGGATCGCCGGAACGGACGCGAAAGCAGAAGAAGATTACCGGCAAGCGAACTTCGACATGTCCATTGCACTTGTGATCGGTAGTGAAGGCAAGGGAATCGGTCGGTTAATACTAAAAAAATGTGACTTCACCGTGCAACTCCCTTTACTCGGACAAGTGAACTCTCTTAACGCCTCCGTTGCAGCCTCCGTATTAATGTACGAAGTGTATCGCCGCAGGCATCCCTTAACCTAGGGGGGCGAGACATTGGAGGATATACTGATTGTTGATGGCTACAACATCATCGGGGCGACTAAATCAATGGGGATTTTAAATGATGACGACCTTGGAAACGCTAGAGATTGGCTCATAGAGAAGCTAGCGGAATACCAAGGCTATAAAGGGATCAAGGTATATATCATTTTCGATGCACACATGGTGCCAGGGATCGGTAGTAAGCTAAAACAAAGAAGTATCGACATTATTTACACTAAGGAAAACGAAACAGCCGATGAGAGAATAGAAAAGCTCGTACAAGAAATTAAACGTGTCCAGCGTAGGATTACAGTAGCGACATCAGATCATACAGAACAATGGGTTGTGTTTGGACAAGGGGCACTACGACAATCGGCTCGAGAGCTCGTCAACGAATTGAGAAACATGGAAGAGAGCATTGGGCAAACCCTAGAGAGCAAATATCAACAAAAACCAAAATCCCATTTTCCTCTAAGCGATGAACTGGCAGAACTTTTTGATAAATGGCGCAGGGAAAAGTAGCAGACGATTGACGATATTCAGGAAATTCATGTATAATGACGTTACTATTGGGTTGCCGGTTCGGGGGGATGAAGTTGAGTCTTGACTACCAAGAGGTGCGCGAAGTTGATTATGAACAAGTACCAGATGAAGAAGTTGTCGAATTCGTCAAAGAAGGAGATCTAGATGCTTTAGAACATCTGATTAACAAGTACAAGAATTTTGTCCGTGCGAAAGCAAGGTCTTACTTTTTAATCGGCGCAGACCGTGAAGACATTATACAAGAAGGTATGATTGGTCTTTACAAGGCCATACGTGATTTCAAGGAGGACAAGCTATCCTCTTTCAAAGCTTTCGCAGAATTATGTATCACAAGGCAAATTATCACTGCGATTAAGACGGCAACGCGTCAGAAACATATTCCCCTTAATTCCTACGTCTCCTTAGATAAGCCGATTTACGATGAAGATTCTGATCGGACTTTGCTCGATGTGATTTGTGGGACAAGAGTCACTGACCCAGAGGAACTCATTATTAATCAGGAAGAATTTGATGACATAGAAATCAAAATGGGAGAAATTTTGAGTGACCTTGAGAGAGAAGTCCTTATGCTGTACTTAGATGGCCGCTCTTACCAAGAGATTGCGGTCGACTTAGACCGACATGTCAAGTCGATCGATAATGCGTTACAGCGTGTTAAACGCAAACTTGAACGTTATCTGGAGATACGAGAGGTCTCTCTTTAAAAGAGAAATAAATACTCGTAAAAAGCGATTTTACTCTTTGAACTTGAATCGTTTTTTACGAGTATTTTTATACATGTATGCAGCAGGAATGAATTGGAAACAATGAGACTGACCTTCCTCTTGGTATGCGAATTGACAGTCAATTCGCCATATGATAAAGTATTTGGGTGACCATGCGTTCTTTTTGCTAAAAATCGTAAACGTACACAATGAATGGTGTGGAGATAGAAACCCAACTAAGAGGAGGTGTGCGCCATGCGTGTTACAGTAACCCTTGCTTGTACAGAATGCAAACAACGCAATTATACGACAGAAAAAAACAAGCGTACGAATACTGAACGCATTGAAATGAAGAAACACTGTCATTTCTGTAATGCTCATACCACTCATAGAGAAACAAAATAAATAAGCGCGATACTCGCAAGTGTCGTGGTTTTATTTTGCTATTAAGCTATCAATATTCGGAGAGAGAAATCGCGAGTTTTTTTCATGGAGGTGTTGCGTTGTGGGATTCTTATCTAAAGTAGGCAACGGATTCAAAAAGTCAACTAGCTTTTTTCGTGACGGTTGGTTAGAGTTGAAAAAAGTCCGCTGGCCAAACCGCAAAGAGCTAACAAGCTACACGTTAGTCGTGCTATGTACTGTAACATTGGTGGCATTGTTCTTCGCAGTCATAGATTATGGGCTATCTGAAATGCTACGCATTGTATTTCAATAATAATTAAATCCGTAGGGGGGAAGGACGAAGAGTCCTATTCATGATGGAAAAGAGATGGTACGTGGTTCATACTTATTCTGGGTATGAAAACAAAGTTAAAACAAATTTAGAAATGCGCGTTGAATCGATGAAAATGACAGACAAGATCTTTCGCGTTCTAGTGCCCCAAGATGAAGAGACGGAGCTCAAAGATGGAAAGAAAAAGACTGTTATGAAAAAGAAGTTCCCAGGCTATGTGTTAGTTGAAATGATAATGACGGATGACTCTTGGTATGTTGTTCGTAATACGCCTGGTGTAACAGGATTCATCGGTTCATATGGCGGTGGGTCTAAGCCAACTCCCCTATTACCAGAAGAAGTGAACTCACTATTAAAACAAATGGGTGTCGAAGAACCTCGCGTCAATGTCGATTTCACATTGCATGAGAGTGTTAAAGTAAAAGAAGGGCCGTTTACGGACTTTGTTGGCACCATTGAAGAAATTTCGGACGAGAAACAAAAAGTGAAGGTAAGTGTCAATATGTTCGGTCGAGAAACGCCCGTTGAACTTGACTTCACAAGTGTAGAGAAGGTATAGGCAGCGTCCATACCTCTTCTTTTTTTGTGACTTGAAGTGTGTAAGGGTTACATACTGGTCCTTACCAAAAAGTTCATTATTAAAAAGTCCAAAAAAGATTTGAAAGTTATTTAAAACTATGATAACTTTATTGTGTTAGTCTCTAAATAGAGATTTCAATCAAACTGGACGAGTGTTCAGTCTTTTATTGTACACGAGTGGGAGGGCTTAGTGCCCGCAAACCACATCACGGACTAAGGAGGTGTGTCGCGTGGCTAAAAAGGTCATTAAAATCGTAAAGTTACAAATCCCAGCTGGGAAAGCGAATCCAGCTCCACCTGTAGGTCCTGCTCTAGGTCAAGCGGGGATTAATATCATGGGATTCTGTAAAGAATTTAACGCTCAAACTGCTGATAAGGCAGGTTTAATCATTCCTGTAGAAATTACGGTGTTTGAAGATCGTTCATTTACATTTGTAACCAAAACTCCACCCGCAGCCGTTCTACTTAAGAAAGCTGCTGGTATTGAGTCTGGTTCTGGTGAACCTCACACAAACAAAGTGGCTACAATCAAGCGTGATCAAGTACGTGAGATTGCAGAAACAAAAATGCCTGACCTGAATGCAGCTAACGTTGAAGCTGCCATGCGCATGGTAGAAGGAACAGCGCGCAGCATGGGAATTGTTATTGAAGACTAATGATAATCGATAAAAAGATCTTCATGTGAGGGGGCCGAGCTAAGGGCCCCTTCATCGTGGGAGGTACAACCGCTAAGACCACAAAGGAGGAAAATATCATGGCGAAAAAAGGTAAAAATTATCAAGAAGCTGTAAAGCTTGTGGATCGTGAAAAAGCGTACGATCCATCAGAAGCGATCGAGCTTGTTAAAAAAACAGCGAAGGCTAAGTTTGATGAAACGATCGAACTTGCTGCACGCTTAGGTGTTGACCCTAAGAAAGCAGATCAACAAATCCGTGGGGCTGTCGTATTACCTCATGGAACAGGGAAAACACAACGCGTTCTTGTGTTTGCCAAAGGTGAAAAAGCGAAAGAAGCAGAAGCTGCGGGCGCAGACTACGTTGGTGACGAGGATCTCATCAACCAAATCAACCAAGGTTGGTTTGAATTTGACGTCGTTGTAGCAACACCTGATATGATGGCTCAAGTCGGGAAATTAGGTCGTGTATTAGGACCTAAAGGTTTAATGCCTAACCCGAAAACGGGTACCGTTACGTTTGAAGTAGAGAAAGCAGTAAACGAAATTAAAGCAGGTAAAGTGGAGTACCGTGTAGACAAGAATGGTAACATTCATGTACCGATTGGGAAGGTATCCTTCAGCACGGATCAACTTCAAGAAAACCTAGACGCGATTGTTGGCACACTGATCAAAGCGAAGCCAGCATCTTCTAAAGGTATTTACTTGAGAAACGTATCTGTTAGCTCTACAATGGGACCAGGAGTCAAAGTAAACACAGGCGTCTTCACTGGTAAATAATGAAATCTTGACTTGACATCAAGTCAGTGATAAGATAGTATTTGTTTTTGAAAACTAAATTTGGATTTATACCGTAGACAGAAGGTGCGACATGCTTAATATCCTTCCGAGGTATTGACTCAATGTCTGATATAAATGTGAGTAAGTCACGTTTAAATTGACTTTTGAATCATACTGCCTTCGACTGTCTACCGGTCGAAGGTTTTTTAATGCACATACGGTATAGATCATGGTTGAGCAGGAGGTGTAAAAATGGGCGTACGTGAAGAAAAACAACAAATCGTTGAAACAATTGCAACAAAGCTTCGTGACAGCAAGAGCACATTGCTAGTA
This sequence comes from Caldalkalibacillus salinus, assembly GCF_016745835.1. Taxonomy (NCBI): domain Bacteria; kingdom Bacillati; phylum Bacillota; class Bacilli; order Caryophanales; family Bacillaceae; genus Caldalkalibacillus; species Caldalkalibacillus salinus. The sequence continues at coordinate 23,231 of NZ_JAERVL010000028.1, forward strand.
GATTACCGCGGTCTTGACGTTTCGCAAGTAACTGAACTTCGTAAGCAATTACGTGAAGCTGGAGTAGAATTTAAAGTCTACAAAAACACACTTGCGCGTCGTGCAACGAAAGAAACGGACTGGACTGAACTTGATCAATTCTTAGTAGGGCCTACAGCTATTGCATTTTCAGAGGAAGATCCGATTGCACCAGCTAAAGTAATTGCTGGTTTTGCCAAAGAAAATGAAGAGCTTGAGATTAAAGCGGGTGTTGTAGAAGGGCAACTACTAGAATTGGATGAACTAAAAGAAATCGCAGAGCTACCATCTCATGATGGATTGCTATCTATGTTGCTTAGCGTACTACAAGCGCCTATGCGCAACTTTGCATTGGCTACTCAAGCCGTTGCAGACCAGAAAGAAGAATAATCAATTAAAAATAATAATAGGAGGTCTCACTCATGTCTAAAGATCAAATCATTGAAGCGATAAAAGAAATGTCAGTACTTGAGTTGAACGACTTAGTAAAAGCAATTGAAGAAGAATTCGGCGTAACTGCTGCTGCTCCTGTAGCTGTAGCTGGTGGTGCTGCTGCAGGCGGTGCTGCAGAAGAACAATCTGAATTTGACGTTGTACTTGAGAGCGCTGGCTCTTCTAAGATTAATGTCATCAAAGCTGTTCGTGAAATCACAGGACTTGGGCTTAAAGAAGCCAAAGCACTTGTTGACGAAGCACCAAAGCCTCTTAAAGAGGGCGTAGCAAAAGAAGAAGCGGAAGAAATGAAGAGCAAGCTTGAAGAAGCAGGCGCGACTATAGAGCTTAAATAACACCATTTTTACACTCACTAACAACCATGACCCGCTGTCCTTTGTCAGCGGGTCATCTTAATCAACTGTTTCCCTGTTGGAATAGGAGGCGTGATATGGTGGCTGACCATTATTACACTAAACATCCGCGGGTCAAAAGTGCAGAAGAAATGATTTCGGTCAACCTGAGATCCAAAACTTTAACACTATACACGGATAGCGGTGTTTTCTCAAAAAAAGGGGTCGATTACGGTTCTAAGCTACTCGTAGAGCATATTGAAGCTGGGGCAGATGCTAAGATCCTCGATATAGGCTGTGGGTACGGCACAATCGGATTGACTCTAGCCAAAGAAATGAGTAGCAGAAAAGTCACATTAGTCGATGTGAACGAGCGAGCCGTCTTACTTAGCAAAAAGAATGCTGACCAGAACAATATTGCAAATGTGAGCATCTTTCAAAGTGATTTATTCCATTCCGTTCAGGATAGGGATTACGATATGATCGTATCAAACCCTCCTATTCGAGCAGGGAAACGAGTCGTCCATGCATTGTTAGAGGAAGGTTATGACTACTTGAGCCCTACTGGGGAATTATGGATTGTGATTCAAAAGAAACAAGGGGCAGCTTCTGCTCTAAAAAAACTAGAAGAGATTTATAGTCAAGTACAGGAAGTAACAAAAAACAAAGGATATCGTATCTATCAGGCTAAAAAGGGTTAAATTGTAAATATATTGACTGCATATAGGATTTGTGATAACCTTATAAAATGCCAATATAATTTTTTCTTTTAGAACGGCTTGATCACGGTTTGTCAAGTGGATTTTCTGCTGAAAAGGAAGTATGAATTGTATAGTTTTCGGAAAATCTACAATAATAGAGGAATTGTTTAAAAAATGAGGTTTACATATAACCCATTTTTCTTTTTTGTATGAATATCACAATACTCGCGTTGAGGGGTGAATGACTTGGCAGCTAAACTTGTTCAGTATGGACGCTACCGCCAAAGAAGAAGTTACGCCAGAATCAATGAGGTATTGGATCTCCCTAACTTAATTGAGATTCAACAGGCTTCCTACGATTGGTTCTTAGAAGAAGGTTTAAGAGAGATGTTTAAGGAAATCTCTCCAATAGAAGACTTCACAGGGAACCTCGTATTAGAATTTATCGATTATAGTTTAGGAGAGCCGAAGTACTCTGTAGAGGAGTCAAAAGAGCGCGATGTCACCTTTGCCGCTCCCCTTAGGGTCAAAGTACGCCTCATCAATCAAGAAACAGGCGAGGTAAAAGAGCAAGAAGTATTCATGGGAGACTTCCCACTGATGACCGATACAGGAACGTTTATCATTAATGGTGCTGAACGTGTCATCGTCAGTCAGCTTGTTCGCTCACCTAGCGTGTACTTTAGTAAAAAGATTGATAAGAACGGGAAAATGGGATTCAATGCAACTGTCATCCCTAACCGAGGAGCCTGGTTAGAGCTAGAGACGGATGCTAAGGATATTGTATACGTGCGTATTGACCGTACCCGTAAGTTGCCCGTTACAGTGTTATTGAGGGCTTTAGGATTTGGAAGTGACCAAGAAATCCTAAACTTATTCGGGGAAGATGAATATATTCGCAATACATTAGAAAAAGACAACACAGACTCAACAGAAAAAGCTTTAATTGAGATATATGAACGCTTAAGACCGGGTGAACCACCAACAGTAGACAATGCCAAAAGCTTATTGGAATCTCGCTTCTTTGATCCTAAGCGTTATGACCTTGCTAATGTTGGGCGCTACAAAATTAACAAGAAACTACACATTAAGAACCGTCTGTTCAACCAGAGATTAGCTGAAACGCTCATAGACCCTGAAACGGGTGAAATTTTAGCAGAAGCTGGACAACAGATTGATAGAAGGTTACTCAATAAATTGATACCATTACTAGAACAAGGTATGAACTTCAAAGATGTTCATCCTGTTGAAGGTGTCTTAGAAGATGATATCGGGCTACAAAGCGTTGATATTTTCTCTCCGCTAGATCAAGAGAGTGGGGAAGTCGTTAAAGTCATATCAAACGCACAAATAGACAAAGATGTTAAGCATATCACACCTGCAGATATTATTTCCTCAATTAACTATTTTATTAATCTCTTGCATGGTGTGGGTAACACGGATGACATTGACCACCTAGGTAACCGTCGTCTGCGTTCAGTAGGGGAACTGCTCCAAAACCAATTCCGTATTGGATTGTCTAGGATGGAACGTGTTGTAAGAGAACGGATGTCCATTCAAGATGCAAACGCGATTACCCCTCAGGCACTAATCAACATACGTCCTGTAATTGCATCCATTAAGGAGTTCTTCGGTAGCTCGCAGTTATCCCAATTCATGGACCAAACAAACCCACTAGCTGAGCTCACGCATAAGCGTCGTTTATCAGCACTAGGGCCAGGTGGTCTTACACGTGAACGGGCCGGGTTTGAAGTGCGTGACGTTCACCACTCTCACTATGGACGGATGTGCCCAATCGAAACACCAGAGGGACCAAATATCGGGCTGATTAACTCCTTGTCATCCTTTGCGCGTGTGAACCTCTACGGTTTTATTGAAACACCATACCGAAGAGTCGACCCAGATACAAACAAAGTAACGGATGAGATAGAATACCTAACAGCAGATGAAGAAGATAACTATGTCATCGCACAGGCCAACGCTAAACTTGATGAAGATAAGCGATTCCAAAATGAACAGGTTGTTGCACGTTTCAAGGATGAAATTCTAACTGTAGGAAGAGACCGCATCGATTACATGGACGTTTCTCCAAAACAGGTTGTATCAGTCGCGACCGCATGTATCCCATTCTTGGAAAACGATGACTCTAACCGTGCACTGATGGGTGCGAACATGCAACGTCAGGCGGTGCCATTGTTAACACCACGTTCACCTATCGTAGGAACAGGAATGGAATACAAAGCAGCAAAAGACTCTGGGGCAGCTATGATCGCCAAGTATCCAGGGGTCGTTGAGAGAGTAACTGCAAAGGAAGTTTGGGTACGACGTACAGAAGAAGTAGATGGCAAGACGGTCGAAGGCCCTCTTGATAAGTATCGTTTACTCAAATATCAACGCTCTAACCAAGGAACTTCCTATAACCAGCGTCCGATTGTTAGAGCAGGGGACGTTGTGACCAAAGGCGAGATTCTAGCTGATGGACCGTCAATGGAAGTTGGTGAAATGGCACTAGGGCAAAACGTACTCGTCGGATTTATGACTTGGGAAGGTTATAACTTCGAGGACGCCATTATCTTAAGTGAAAGACTTGTGAAAGACGATGTCTATACTTCGATTCATATCGAAGAGTATGAGTCTGAAGCGAGAGACACGAAGCTAGGGCCAGAGGAAATCACTCGCGATATACCGAACGTCGGGGAAGATGCGCTAAAGAACTTAGACGAAAGAGGTATTATCCGTATCGGTGCTGAGATTCATGACGGAGACATTCTAGTGGGTAAAGTCACCCCTAAAGGTGTAACGGAACTCACAGCTGAAGAACGTCTACTGCATGCGATCTTTGGAGAAAAAGCGCGTGAGGTTAGAGACACGTCACTCAGAGCACCACATGGAGGCTCCGGTATCGTACTAGACGTGAAAGTCTTTACGAGAGCAAACGGAGACGAATTACCACCAGGTGTTAACCAATTGGTGCGCGTCTATATTGCTCAGAAGAGAAAGATTTCCGAAGGGGATAAGATGGCAGGTCGACATGGTAACAAGGGTGTTATCGCTCGTATCCTTCCTGAGGAAGATATGCCTTACCTACCAGACGGTACGCCTCTAGATGTCATGCTCAACCCATTAGGGGTACCTTCTCGAATGAACATCGGGCAAGTGCTGGAGCTACACCTAGGAATGGCAGGTAGAAAACTCGGTCTACACATGGCTACACCTGTTTTTGATGGCGCTAGAGAGGAAGATATCTGGGATACGCTCGAAGAAGCAGGCATGGATAGAGACGGTAAATCAAACTTGTTCGACGGTCGAACAGGAGATCAATTTGACAATCGTGTATCTGTCGGGATCATGTACATGATTAAGCTAGCACATATGGTTGATGATAAGATCCACGCTCGTTCAACAGGTCCATACTCTCTTGTTACGCAGCAGCCACTGGGCGGTAAAGCACAGTTTGGTGGACAGCGTTTTGGTGAGATGGAGGTTTGGGCGCTTGAGGCTTACGGTGCGGCATACACACTACAAGAGATTCTCACAGTGAAATCTGACGACGTTGTGGGCCGTGTCAAAACTTATGAATCCATCGTAAAAGGAGAAAATGTACCGGAGCCAGGCGTACCTGAGTCCTTTAAGGTTCTGATTAAAGAACTCCAAAGCTTAGGTATGGATGTGAAAGTACTTTCCTCCGATGAACAAGAGATTGACATGAGAGAGATTGACGAAGAAGAAGAACAATCAAACGAGAAACTTAACCTTAACCTTGAGGCGAATGAGCAATAATCATATGTGAAAAAAATAGGAGGTATGCTCCTTGATCGATGTAAATAACTTTGAGTACATGCAAATTGGTTTAGCGTCGCCAAACAAGATTCGTTCATGGTCTAGAGGGGAAGTCAAAAAACCCGAAACGATTAACTATCGAACGCTTAAACCTGAAAAAGAAGGGCTTTTCTGTGAGAAGATTTTCGGACCCACTAAGGATTGGGAATGTCACTGCGGGAAGTATAAGCGAGTCCGTTACAAAGGTGTCGTTTGTGACCGCTGTGGTGTTGAAGTGACAAGAGCGAAGGTCCGCCGTGAGAGAATGGGGCATATTGAACTCGCTGCCCCTGTATCTCACATCTGGTACTTCAAAGGTATCCCTAGTCGTATGGGCCTTAGCTTGGATATGAGTCCGCGTTCTTTAGAGGAAGTCATCTACTTTGCTTCTTATGTCGTTGTAGACCCTGGAGAAACACCACTAGAGAAGAAGCAGCTTCTTTCTGAAAAAGAGTATCGTAGCTATCGAGAGAAATACGGTACCACCTTTAAAGCGGCCATGGGGGCTGAAGCGATCAAATCACTACTGCTTGACCTTGACGTTGACAAAGAAGTTAATATGCTTAAGGAAGAGCTCAAAACAGCCCAAGGCCAACGACGCAATAGAGCAATTAAACGATTAGAAGTTTTAGAAGCATTTAGAAACTCAGGTAACGATCCATCATGGATGATTTTAGAGGTACTCCCCGTCATCCCGCCTGAACTAAGGCCGATGGTGCAGTTAGACGGGGGGCGTTTTGCCACTTCTGACCTTAACGATTTATACCGTCGTGTGATCAACCGAAACAATCGATTAAAGCGTCTATTAGATCTCGGAGCGCCTGAGATCATCGTGCAAAACGAAAAGAGAATGCTTCAGGAAGCGGTTGACGCATTAATAGATAACGGGCGTAGAGGCCGTCCAGTAACGGGACCGGGTAACCGTCCGTTGAAATCTCTCAGTCATATGCTAAAAGGGAAACAAGGTCGCTTCCGTCAAAACCTTCTCGGTAAGCGTGTGGACTACTCCGGACGTTCCGTTATCGTTGTAGGTCCTCACTTGAAGATGTACCAATGTGGTCTACCAAAAGAAATGGCACTAGAACTATTTAAGCCGTTTGTGATGAAAGAGCTTGTCTCTAAAGGCATTGCACATAACATCAAGAGTGCCAAGCGTAAAGTCGAGCGCGTGAATCCAGAGGTATGGGACGTTCTAGAAGAAGTGATCAAAGAGCACCCTGTCCTGCTTAACCGTGCGCCTACACTTCACCGTCTAGGGATTCAGGCATTTGAACCTACTCTTGTTGAAGGGCGTGCCATTAAGCTTCACCCACTCGTTTGTACAGCATATAACGCCGACTTTGACGGTGACCAAATGGCCGTACACGTGCCGTTATCTGCAGAAGCGCAAGCAGAAGCGCGCGTACTGATGCTCGCAGCTCAGAACATCCTGAACCCTAAGGATGGTAAACCGGTCGTAACGCCGTCACAGGATATGGTTCTAGGTAACTACTACATCACCCTAGAAAGACCAGGTGCGGTGGGAGAAGGCAGTATCTTTAACAACTCAGCAGAAGCTATCTCGGCTTATCAAAATGGTTATGTCCATCTGCATACAAGAGTAGCCATTCGCGGTAACTCATTAAATAAAACGTACTTTACAGAAGAACAAAATAACGCACTGGTTGTGTCAACGGTAGGGAAAATTATCTTTAATGAAATCCTGCCAGAGTCCTTCCCGTATATCAATGAACCAACGAAATATAACCTTGAGGTGGCTACACCCGAGAAATATTTCATTTATGATAAAGGGACTGACGTTAAAGAGTTTATCTCTAAGATGCCGCAAGTGGATCCATTTAAGAAAGGTTTCTTAGGCGATGTCATTGCAGAGTGCTTCAAACGATTCCAGATTACAGAGACATCCAAAATGCTTGACCGCATGAAAGATTTAGGCTTTGCTTACTCCACGAAAGCAGGGATTACCGTTGGTGTGGCCGATATCGTTGTGCTTGAAGAGAAAAAAGAGATTCTGGAGCAAGCAGAAAAAGACGTCGAAGTGATCTTGAAGCAATACCGCCGAGGTCTCATAACAGAGGATGAACGATATGACCGCGTCATCTCTATCTGGAGTAAAGCGAAAGATGTCATCCAAGAGAAACTAAAAAAATCACTCGATCCACTGAACCCGATCTTTATGATGTCTAACTCTGGTGCTCGTGGTAACGACTCAAACTTTACGCAGCTTGCGGGTATGCGTGGGTTAATGGCCAATCCGTCAGGTCGTATCATTGAAATCCCGATTACATCTAGTTTCCGTGAAGGGCTAACGGTACTCGAGTACTTTATCTCTACACACGGTGCACGTAAAGGTCTAGCGGATACAGCCTTGAAGACGGCCGACTCAGGTTACCTCACACGTCGTCTAGTTGACGTGGCTCAAGACGTCATCATTCGAGAAGATGACTGTGGTACGGACAGAGGCTTAGACGTATCAGCTATACGTGATGGAAGAGAGATTATTGAAGGCATCCATGATCGTCTAGTAGGACGTCTTGCTTTTGAAACGGTGAAACATCCGGAGACAGGCGAAGTGCTTATAAGACCGAACGAATTAATCACTGAAGATATCGCCACAGTTATCGTTGAAGCAGGGGTCGAACAAGTCAAAATCCGTTCCGTCTTCACATGCCGTACGCGTCATGGTGCATGTCAAAGATGTTACGGGCGCAACCTTGCGACAGGTAACCAAGTTGAAATCGGTGAGTCTGTTGGTATCATCGCGGCCCAATCCATTGGTGAACCGGGTACTCAGCTTACAATGCGTACCTTCCACACAGGTGGGGTTGCAGGAGACGATATCACACAGGGTCTGCCACGTATCCAAGAGATATTCGAAGCCAGGAATCCAAAAGGGCAAGCGGTTATCTCTGAGTTAGAGGGTAAAGTGGTGGAGGTCCGCGAAGTCAAAGATCGACGCGAGATTGTTGTTCAAGGCGACGTGGAAACACGCAATTACACTGCCCCATATGGCGCACGCTTAAAAGTAAGTGAGGGTGACGATGTAATAGCTGGGCAAGAACTCACAGAAGGTTCCGTGGATCCAAAAGAACTACTCAAGGTTCAAGGCATGCACGGCGTACAAGAGTATCTGTTAAAAGAGGTACAGAAGGTATACCGTATGCAAGGGGTAGAAATTGGAGACAAACACGTCGAAGTGATGGTACGTCAAATGTTGCGTAAGATTCGTGTCATGGACGCGGGAGATACCGACCTGCTCCCAGGCTCTTACATTGATATCTATGATTACGAAGTCGCCAACCACAAAGTATTACAACAAGGTGGCGTACCTGCAACAGCTCGTCCTGTCTTGCTCGGTATCACTAAAGCTTCACTTGAAACAGACTCCTTCTTATCTGCAGCATCCTTCCAAGAGACAACAAGAGTGCTTACAGATGCTGCCATCAAAGGTAAACGTGACGAATTACTCGGCTTGAAAGAGAACGTCATTATCGGTAAGCTAGTACCAGCTGGTACGGGAATGAACCGTTACCGCCAAGTTGGAGTCCGACATACGGATGAAACGCCTGGAGAGACTGATGGTGACCAGGACCCATCCGTTGTTCAAGACCCGGTCATCGCTGAATAACAGTCATCGTGTAAACGGGAGATCATGGTAACTAAATAAAGTGTGAGGGTGCTTTGCACCCTCACCTTTCATACAGGAAGAAAATCCTAGCCTGAAGTCATTGACACAACGTGTCGAGAATGATACTATATCTGAGTGTGCTTAGATGCCTAAATGCTTTGGAGGATGTATAAATGTCTTATGAAAAAGTAAAGCAGGCAAAGGAAATCAGAATAGGTTTGAAACAGACAATGAAGTCTGTTCAACAAAGTGAAGTGGACGAAGTGCTTATTGCGAAAGATGCAGATCCACACATCGTCTCAAAAGTCCATCGCATATGCGAGGAACACCGTGTTAGCACCATCTATGTAGATTCCATGAAAACGTTAGGTCAAACGTGTGGAATTGATGTAGGGGCTGCAACCGTGGCTCTTAAAAAGTAAGGAAGTTGCGAAGGTGAGAGCGGCTTTCTTATTCAGATATGTTTTTGTTCGGACACCCTCCTGACAAAAACTACAATTTTGCCTTTTTACGAACCACCTGGATCTGTGTACTTGAAAAATTGGAAGGAGGTGCGATGAATGCCTACTATTAACCAGCTAGTAAGAAGAGGTCGCGTAGCGAGATCAGAGAAGTCTAATTCTCCTGCCTTGCAGAAAGGTTACAACAGCTTCAAGAAAACAAGCACGGACTACAGTGCGCCACAAAAACGAGGCGTTTGTACGCGTGTGGGAACAATGACGCCTAAGAAACCAAACTCAGCGCTACGTAAATATGCGCGTGTTCGTTTAACAAACGGAATTGAAGTGACAGCTTACATTCCGGGGATTGGACACAACCTTCAAGAGCACAGCGTTGTGCTTATCCGTGGTGGTCGTGTAAAAGACTTACCAGGGGTACGTTACCACATTGTACGTGGTGCGCTTGATACTGCAGGTGTTCAAGACCGTGCGCAAGGACGTTCTAAGTATGGTACGAAGAGACCAAAGGAAGCTAAAAAATAAGCTTTAATCTATCGCTAGCGCTTACCATAAGCGCTGGCCTCTACTTAGGATGATAACCCTAAAAATCGATAGATAGGAAAACAGATGTAAAGGAGGGGAAAGCATGCCAAGAAAAGGTCCAGTAACTCGCCGTGATGTATTACCTGATCCGGTATACAACAGTAAGCTTGTCACTCGTCTGATTAACCGCATCATGCTTGACGGAAAAAGAGGAGTTGCACAACGCATTCTATATAACGCATTTGATCTTATTCAAGAGCGTACAGGGCAAGAACCTATGGAAGTATTTGACGAAGCGCTTAAGAACATCATGCCAGTACTTGAAGTTAAAGCACGCCGTGTAGGTGGGTCTAACTACCAAGTACCAGTAGAAGTACGTCCTGATCGTCGTACGACACTAGGTCTACGTTGGTTAGTAAACTACGCGCGTTTACGTGGTGAAAAAACAATGGAAGAGCGCTTAGCTGCAGAAATCATCGATGCTTCAAACAACACAGGCTCTGCTGTGAAGAAGCGCGAAGATGTGCATAAAATGGCTGAGGCGAACAAAGCGTTTGCTCACTACCGTTGGTAATTTGATAACACATTGCTTGACTTCATGGTCTCAGAAGCCATGTCACAAAAGAAACCAAATAGAAAATTTTTCTTACGGAAGGAGAAAATAACCTATGGCAAGAGAGTTCTCCTTAAAAAATACGCGTAATATTGGGATCATGGCTCATATTGACGCTGGTAAAACAACGGCAACAGAACGTATTTTGTTCTATACAGGTCGTATTCATAAAATTGGTGAAACGCACGAAGGTGCTTCCCAAATGGACTGGATGGACCAAGAGCAAGAACGTGGTATCACAATCACGTCTGCTGCCACAACTGCTCAGTGGAAAGGCCATCGTGTCAACATTATCGACACGCCTGGACACGTAGACTTCACAGTTGAGGTTGAGCGTTCCCTTCGCGTATTAGATGGAGCTGTCGCACTACTTGATGCACAATCAGGTGTTGAGCCCCAAACCGAAACTGTTTGGCGCCAGGCAACAACTTACGGTGTACCACGTATCGTCTTTGTTAACAAAATGGATAAAGTCGGCGCTGACTTCTTAGGCTCCGTTCAAACGATACATGATCGTCTTGAAGCGAACGCCGTAGCTGTCCAACTACCGATTGGTGCAGAAGATGAGTTTGAAGGGATCATTGACCTCGTAGAAATGCAAGCTTACTACTATATTGATGACCTTGGTACTCGTACAGAGGCTCGTGACATCCCTGATGAATACAAAGAGCAAGCTGATGAGTATCGTACTAAACTAGTGGAGGCAGTCGCTGAACTAGATGAAGAACTCATGATGAAATATCTTGAAGGAGAAGAACTCACTAAGGATGAGATTAAAGCAGCACTCCGCCAAGGGACATGTGACGTTGAAATCTATCCTGTACTTTGTGGTTCTGCTTTCAAAAACAAAGGGGTACAATTAATGATCGACGCTGTCATTGATTACCTACCTTCTCCAGTAGATGTACCACCGATCAAAGGAATCTTACCAGATTCTGAGGAAGAAGTGACTCGTGAATCAAGTGACGATGCACCATTCTCTGCATTAGCATTCAAGATTATGACTGACCCTTATGTCGGTAAGTTATCATTCTTCCGCGTCTACTCAGGTATACTCAAATCAGGATCTTACGTCTTAAACTCAACAAAAGGGAAGCGTGAACGCGTAGGTCGTATCCTACAGATGCACGCCAACTCTCGTGAGGAAATATCTGAGATCCACGCAGGTGAGATTGCAGGTGCAGTTGGACTTAAAGATACGGCTACAGGGGATACGCTATGCGATGAGAAAAACCCTGTTATCCTAGAATCTATGTCCTTCCCTGAGCCTGTTATTAAACTTGCGATTGAGCCAAAAACAAAGGCAGACCAAGAGAAAATGGGTATTGCCCTTGCTAAGCTTGCAGAAGAAGACCCAACGTTCCGTACTGAGACTGACGATGAAACAGGACAAACGATCATCGCTGGTATGGGTGAGCTTCACCTCGATATCATCGTTGACCGCTTGAAACGTGAATTCAAAGTTGAAGCGAACGTAGGGGCACCTCAGGTTGCTTACAAAGAAACGATTCGTCAAGCGGCTAAGGTTGAAGGTAAATTCGTACGTCAATCCGGTGGTCGTGGACAATACGGACACGTATGGGTTGAATTTGAACCACTTGAGGCAGGTAGCGGCTTTGAATTCGAAAACAAAATTGTGGGTGGGGCTGTACCAAGAGAGTACATTCCATCAGTACAACAAGGGATCGAAGAAGCGATGCAGAACGGCCTCATAGCAGGCTATGAAGTCATCGACATGAAGGCGACATTATTTGATGGAAGCTACCACGACGTTGACTCCAGTGAGATGGCCTTTAAGATTGCCGGTTCCATGGCACTTAAAGAAGCTAAATCCAAGTGTGACCCTGCGCTTCTAGAACCGATTATGAAAGTAGAAATCGTTGTTCCAGAAGAACACATGGGTGATGCAATGGGGCATGTTAATGCTCGTCGTGGACGTGTAGAAGGTATGGATGCTCGTGGTAATGCGCAAGTTATCCGTTCGTTTGTGCCACTATCTGAGATGTTCGGATACGCAACAACGCTACGTTCTAGCACACAAGGTCGTGGAACATACTCCATGCATTTTAGCCACTTCGAAGAAGCGCCTAAATCTATTACAGAAGAAGTAGCAAAAGGCAACGAATAATTTGTATAAATGATTGTCTTTTGAATTGTCTTGTTATAAGCTAAGGTTGGTTGATATCCATGATGGGATAGCCCAACCCTAGTCTTAAATAAAAATTATAATTATTCTCTTAAAACAAGGAGGAAATCAATAATGAGTAAAGAAAAGTACGAACGTACGAAACCGCATGCTAACATTGGTACGATTGGTCACGTTGACCATGGTAAAACAACATTAACTGCTGCCATTACAACTGTACTATCCACCAAAGGTGGGGGAGAAGCAAGAGCTTACGACTCTATCGATGGTGCACCAGAAGAGCGTGAACGTGGAATCACGATTTCCACTGCACACGTAGAGTATGAAACTGACAACCGTCACTATGCTCACGTTGACTGCCCAGGACACGCTGACTACGTTAAAAACATGATCACTGGTGCTGCACAAATGGATGGTGCAATCCTCGTTGTGTCTGCAGCTGACGGCCCAATGCCTCAGACTCGTGAGCACATCCTACTTTCTCGTCAGGTAGGGGTACCTTCTATCGTGACATTCTTAAACAAGTGTGACATGGTAGACGACGAAGAACTACTAGAGCTTGTTGAAATGGAAGTACGTGACCTTCTTTCTGAGTACGACTTCCCTGGAGACGACGTACCAGTCATCAAAGGTTCTGCACTTCAAGCACTAGAAGATCCTTCTAGCGAATGGGCTGACAGAATCATTGAACTAATGGAAGCTGTTGACGCTTACATCCCAACACCAGAACGTGACACTGACAAGCCTTTCCTAATGCCTGTTGAGGACGTATTCTCAATCACAGGTCGTGGAACAGTTGCAACTGGCCGTGTTGAACGTGGTGTCATCAAAGTGGGTGACTCTCTAGAGATCCTTGGTCTTGAAGAAGAGCCTAAAAACACAACTTGTACTGGAGTTGAAATGTTCCGTAAGCTTCTAGATCAAGCAGAAGCAGGGGACAACGTTGGGGTACTACTTCGTGGTGTTGACCGTGAAGAAGTACAACGTGGTCAAGTACTTATCCAACCTGGAACAGTAAAAGCGCACACTAAATTCTCTGCGCAAGTTTACGTCCTAAGTAAAGACGAAGGTGGACGTCACACGCCTTTCTTCGCTAACTACCGTCCACAGTTCTACTTCCGTACAACTGACGTAACAGGCATCATTCAACTTCCAGAAGGCGTAGAAATGGTTATGCCTGGGGACAACATTGAAATGACTGTTGAACTTATCGCACCAATCGCGATCGAAGAAGGAACTCGTTTCGCGATCCGTGAAGGTGGACGTACAGTAGGTGCAGGTGCGGTTGCTACAATTCACGAATAATATAGAAGCTTTATGATCTCTCACAGATCGTACAAAGCTTAATCTATAAAAGAAGCATCCTATTAGAGGGTGCTTCTTTTTTCTACGACTATATGCATGACGTATATCGTTCATACCAAAAAGAGGATGTTAAGGCATAGGGAAACAACGCTAATAACAACTTGCTTTTTAATTTTATATATTATAAGATTATTGAGTGCCCAACTGACATAGTTTTTTAGCGATAATACTTGATATTTAGGTCGATTTTCGATAAAATAGTGTCTGTTGGTCATTGGCTGCGATGAAGTAGGAGGTTACCGACACACCCGGCCCCTTTGCCATGGCTGGCGTCGGAAAATTTCTATGGAGAAGTCTAATTTAAAATTGGGCGACGAAGGAGGGAGACATATGGCAAAGCAAAAGATTCGTATTCGTTTAAAAGCTTATGATCATAGAGTGTTAGATCAATCAGCTGAGAAAATTGTAGACACTGCGAAGCGTTCTGGTGCGGACGTATCTGGACCGATTCCATTACCGACGGAAAAAGCAGTATATACAATCCTACGTGCGGTACACAAGTACAAAGATGCACGTGAGCAGTTTGAGATGAGAACCCATAAGCGTTTAATCGATATCGTAAATCCGACACCACAAACAGTGGATGCTTTAATGCGTTTGGATTTACCATCTGGTGTCGATATTGAGATCAAACTATAATCTCTCGATGGTATAAATGGAAATCTTCCATTTAATATGGCAAAAAATAAAACTTACATTAGGAGGTGGCTTTCATGACCAAAGGAATCTTAGGTAAAAAACTTGGTATGACTCAAGTTTTTGGTGATAATGGTGTCGTCCTTCCTGTCACAGTAATCGAAGCTGGCCCATGTGTTGTGCTTCAGAAAAAAGATGCTGAGACAGACGGATACGAGGCGGTTCAACTTGGTTACGATGATAAAAAAGAAAACCGTGCAAACCAACCTGAAACTGGCCATGCCAAAAAGGCAGAAACTGCGCCTAAGCGCTACATTAAAGAAATTCGCGGAGTTGAAGGCGAATTTGAAGTTGGTCAAGAAGTCAAAGCTGACATTTTTGAAGCTGGTGAAGTTGTAGACATCACTGGTGTATCCAAAGGGAAAGGATTCCAAGGCTCCATTAAGCGTCATGGTCAAGCGCGTGGTCCTATGACTCACGGTTCACGTTACCATCGTCGCACAGGTGCCCTAGGTGCTACAGATCCAGCCCGTGTATTTAAAGGTAGACCTTTACCAGGTCGTATGGGTGGCAATAAAGTCACAATTCAAGGCCTAGAAATCGTGAAAGTTGACACGGACCGCAACTTGCTTCTAGTGAAAGGAAACGTTCCTGGAGCGAAGAACAGCTTTGTGACTGTGAAAACTTCAGTGAAGCAATAAGGTTGAAGGAAAGGAGGAATCGCTATGCCAAAAGTAGCATTATACAACCAATCCGGCTCTACAGTTGGAGATATTGAACTTGCAGATGCCGTGTTTGGAATTGAGCCAAACGCTCATGTACTACATGATGCTGTTGTTATGCAACAAGCGTCTGAACGCCGTGGTACGCATGATGTGAAAAACCGTTCAGAAGTACGCGGTGGTGGACGTAAACCATGGAGACAAAAAGGAACAGGTCGTGCTCGTCAAGGATCTATCCGCTCTCCACAATGGGTTGGTGGTGGAACTGTATTTGGACCAACGCCACGCAGCTATGCTTACAAATTACCAAAGAAAGTTCGTCGTCTAGCTATTAAATCTGCGCTATCTTCCAAAGTGAAGAACGACGAAGTTAAGGTGCTTGAAGCGCTAGCGTTTGATGCACCGAAGACAAAAGAATTAGCTACGATCTTATCTAACCTAAACGTCGGTCGTAAAGCACTAATCGTGACAGATTCACTTGAGGATAACCTTGCGCTATCTAGCCGCAATATCCCGGGCGTGAAATATGTCACTGCTGATAGTATTAACGTTTTTGACGTTTTAAATTATGACCACTTTATCGTGACGAAGGATGCAGTAGCGAAGATAGAGGAGGTGCTTGCATAATGAGAGATCCACGTGATATCATCAAGCGCCCAATCATTACTGAAGACACGACGGACATGATGGCTGATAACAAATACGTGTTTGAAGTTGACGTGTACGCAAACAAATCAGAAGTGAAGAAAGCAGTTGAACAGATCTTTGACGTGAAAGTCGTTAAAGTGAACACAGTTAACACTAAGAAGAAGCCTAAGAGATTTGGTCGTTACAGTGGGTTTACTGCGCGCCGCAAAAAAGCGTACGTAAAACTTTCTGAAGACAGCAAGCCTCTAGAGTTCTTTGAAGGTGTATAAGCACTAACAGTGGTGAAAGGAGGAAAAAGAGATGGCTATTAAAAAGTATAAGCCGACATCCGCAGGTCGTCGTGGTATGTCAGTATCTACATTCGAAGACATCACGACAGACCGTCCAGAGAAGTCCTTGCTTGCGCCATTAAGCCACAAGGGAGGACGTAACAACCAAGGTCGTCTTACTGTTCGTCACCAAGGTGGCGGTCATAAGCGTAAGTATCGTATTATTGATTTCAAACGTAACAAAGATGGAATACCAGGCCGCGTTGCCACAATCGAGTATGATCCTAACCGTTCTGCCAACATTGCTCTCATCCACTATGCTGATGGTGAGAAACGTTACATCCTACACGTGAACGGCTTGAAAGTAGGGGACGTCGTACAATCAGGACCAGATGCAGATATCAAAAAAGGTAATGCATTACCACTAGAAAACATTCCAGTAGGGACGATGATTCATAACATCGAACTTAAAGCTGGTAAAGGTGGGCAACTTGTGCGTGCGGCTGGTGCTGAAGCACAACTATTAGGTCGTGACGGAGACTATGCCCTTATCCGCCTAAGATCAGGCGAAGTTCGCATGGTGCGCAAAGAGTGCCGCGCAACAATCGGTCAAGTAGGTAACCTAGATCACGAGCTCATCAACGTTGGTAAAGCTGGACGTTCTCGTTGGAAAGGTATTCGCCCAACTGTTCGTGGTTCTGTTATGAACCCTGCGGATCACCCACATGGTGGTGGTGAAGGACGCGCGCCAATCGGACGTAAATCACCAATGTCACCTTGGGGTAAACCAACACTTGGTTACAAGACTCGTAAGAAAAACAAACCATCTGACAAGTATATCGTTCGTCGCCGTAAGAAGAAATAAGGATCGGCATATCGTTCGAATTAAAACTCGTGAGTTGTTGCGAAGGGAGGTACAACGATGGGTCGTAGCTTAAAAAAGGGACCTTTTGTTGATGACCACTTGATGAAAAAAGTGGAAGCAATGAATGAGAAAAACGAGAAAAGAGTAATTAAAACATGGTCTAGACGCTCAACGATTTTCCCTGATTTCATTGGGCACACACTTGCTGTTTACGACGGACGTAAGCACGTGCCAGTGTACATTAGTGAGGATATGGTAGGACATAAGCTAGGAGAATTCGCTCCTACTCGTACCTACAAAGGCCATACGGATGATGACAAGAAAACTAGACGCTAATAGATAAGAGAGGAGGTACAGTTCATGGAAGCCAAAGCTGTTGCCAAATACGTGCGTATTGCTCCTCGTAAAGTCCGCTTAGTCATCGACTTGATTCGAGGCAAGCAAGTAGGTGAAGCGATCGCAATTCTGAAGCACACGCCAAAAGCAGCTTCTCCTGTCATAGAGAAAGTGCTCATGTCTGCCGTAGCAAATGCGGAACACAACTACGAAATGAACCCAGATAACCTAGTGGTATCTGAGATCGTGTGTGACGAAGGACCAACATTAAAGAGATTCCGTCCACGTGCAATGGGACGTGCAAGTAGAATTAATAAGAGAACGAGCCACATTAAAGTTGTGGTTACAGAACAGAAGGAGGGATAATGCGTGGGTCAAAAGATTAACCCGAAAGGTCTTCGAGTCGGCGTTATTCGCGACTGGGAGTCTAAATGGTATGCAGGAAAAGACTACTCTGAGCTTCTTCATGAAGACCTTAGGATTCGTGAATATATCGAAAAGCGCCTTGTAGATGCAGCTGTCTCTACGGTTGAGATTGAACGTGCTGCTAACCGCGTGAACATTACCGTTTACACGGCTAAGCCAGGAATGGTGATCGGTAAAGGTGGTTCAGAAGTTGAAGCACTACGTAAGGCGTTAAACAACCTAACTGGAAAAAGAGTACACATCAACATTAGTGAAATTAAATACCCAGACTTAGATGCGAAGCTAGTGGCAGAGAACATTGCTCGCCAACTAGAAAACCGTGTGTCATTCCGTCGTGCGATGAAGCAAGCGATCCAACGTACAGTCCGTGGAGGCGCTAAAGGAATTAAAACCATGGTTAGCGGACGTCTAGGTGGAGCAGATATTGCTCGTAGTGAAGGATACAGTGAAGGTACTGTCCCACTACACACATTACGTGCTGATATTGACTATGGAACAGCGGAGGCAGACACAACATACGGAAAGATCGGTGTGAAGATCTGGATCTATCGTGGTGAAGTATTGCCTGGCAGAAAGTCAAAGGCAGCAGAAGGAGGGAAATAAAACATGTTAATGCCTAAACGAGTGAAACACCGTAAAGAGCATAGAGGTCGCATGAGGGGCCAAGCAAAAGGCGGGAAAGAAGTCGCATTCGGTGAATACGGCTTGCAAGCACTTGAAGCATCTTGGATCACAAACCGCCAAATCGAAGCTGCGCGTATCGCGATGACTCGTTACATGAAACGTGGCGGTAAAGTATGGATTAAGATTTTCCCTTCTAAGCCATACACGAAAAAGCCTTTAGAAGTTCGTATGGGTTCCGGTAAAGGGGCACCTGAAGGTTGGGTAGCGGTTGTGAAACCAGGAAAAATCATGTTTGAAGTAGCAGGAGTACCAGAAGATGTTGCGCGTGAAGCTCTCCGTCTTGCTTCTCATAAGCTACCGATTAAAACGAAGTTCGTAAAACGTGAAGGATTGGGTGGTGAAGCAAATGAAAGCTGAAGAATATCGTAACTTAACCACTGCCGAAATCGAACAGAAAATTGCTTCTCTAAAAGAAGAATTGTTCAACCTCCGTTTTCAATTAGCAACCGGTCAATTAGATAACCCAACTCGTATCCGTGACATCCGCAAGGGCATTGCTCGTGCAAAAACTGTCTTACGTGAGAGAGAATTAGGAATTAATAACGGCTAAGGAAGGAGGACTTTGGCGTGGCTGAACGTAATAACCGTAAAGTTGTAATCGGAAAAGTAGTTAGTGACAAAATGGATAAAACGATTACTGTAAGTGTAGAAACGTATAAGATGCACCCTTTATACGGTAAGCGCGTGAAATATACGAAGAAATTCAAAGCGCATGATGAGCATAACCAAGCTAAGAAGAACGATATCGTCAAGATTATGGAAACTCGTCCACTATCTAAGGATAAGCGTTGGCGCTTGGTCGAAATCGTAGAAGAAGCAGTTATTATTTAAGCTCAGCGAATACACTTCCAGACCTGAGAGGAGGTACGTCAGATGATCCAAGCTGAATCACGTTTAAAAGTGGCTGACAACTCTGGTGCGAGAGAATTACTATGTATTAAGGTACTAGGCGGCACCGGTCGTAAATACGCCAACATTGGTGATGTTATTGTTGCGACTGTTAAGCAAGCAACACCAGGAGGCGTTGTCAAAAAGGGTGAAGTCGTTAGAGCTGTTATCGTTCGTTCAACTAGTGGTAAACGCCGTGATGACGGTTCATACATCCGCTTTGATGAGAACGCAGCAGTTGTAGTTCGTGACGATAAGAGCCCTCGTGGAACTCGTATCTTTGGACCAGTTGCCCGCGAGCTTCGTGAGAGAGATTTCATGAAAATCGTTTCCTTGGCTCCAGAGGTTCTATAATTCGGTCTTAAAGATTTTAAAAAAATATAGTTCTACAAGGAGGTGCAATTATGCACGTCAAGAAAGATGACACTGTGATTGTGATCACGGGTAAAGATAAAGGCAAAAAAGGACGTGTGATTGCGGCTTACCCAAGAGATAACCGTGTACTTGTTGAAGGAGTTAACATGGTAAAAAAACATGCGAAACCTTCTCAAGCTAACCCGCAGGGCGGTATCTTGAACCAAGAAGCGCCAATTCATGTGTCCAACGTTTTGCCTACAGATCCAAAGAGCGGTGAACCGACTCGCGTTGGATATAAAACGTTAGATAACGGTAAGAAAGTTCGCATAGCGAAAAAGTCCGGTGAACCATTAGATAAGTAATGGCAAGAAAGGAGGTCCTAACTGATGGCAGCAAGAATGCAAGAAAGATATCATAACGAGATTGTTTCAAGCTTAGTGAATAAATTTGACTATGCTACAGTGATGCAAGCCCCTCGTGTTGACAAAGTTGTCATTAACATGGGTGTAGGTGAAGCTGTAGGTAACGCAAAAACACTTGATGGAGCAGTAGAAGATCTGCAAAAGATCACAGGTCAAAAACCTGTCGTCACTCGTGCGAAAAAATCTGTTGCAGGTTTCAAAATCCGTGAAGGTATGCCGATCGGTGTTAAAGTCACATTACGTGGCGAAAGAATGTTCCATTTCCTAGATAAATTATTTAACGTTTCGCTACCACGTGTTCGTGACTTCCGTGGGGTATCCCCTAAAGCATTTGACGGAAGAGGTAACTATACGTTAGGGATTAAAGAACAACTCATCTTCCCAGAGATTGAGTATGATCAAGTTGATAAAGTACGAGGCATGGACATTGTGATCGTAACCACTGCTCAAACAGACGAAGAGTCTAAATCATTATTAGAAGAGCTTGGAATGCCGTTTCAAAAATAATATCCCTAAATTTAAGGAGGGTTTTGAGTGGCGAAAAAATCAATGATCGCAAAACAGCAGCGTAAGCCGAAGTTCAAAGTGCGTGGATATACTCGCTGTGAACGTTGTGGCCGTCCACACTCTGTGATGCGTAAATTTGGAATTTGCCGTATCTGTTTCCGAGAACTTGCCTACAAAGGTCAAATTCCGGGCGTAAAAAAAGCAAGCTGGTAATCCCGAAGCAAGGGAAGGAGGTTATTAAACATGGTAATGACAGATCCAATTGCAGATATGCTGACTCGTATTCGTAATGCGAACGCTGTGCGTCACGAATCACTAGAACTTCCAGCATCCAACATTAAGAAAGACATTGCAGACATTTTAAAGCGTGAAGGTTTCGTGCGTGACGCTGAAGTGATAGATGACAACAAACAAGGGATCGTTCGTATCTTTCTAAAGTATGGCCCGAACGATGAGCGTGTCATCACTGGCCTTAAGCGTATCAGTAAACCTGGACTACGCGTCTATGCAAAAAGCACTGAAATTCCTCGCGTCCTAGGTGGATTAGGAATCGCGATTATCTCAACATCTAAAGGGCTTATGACCGACAAAGAAGCCCGCCAACAAAACATCGGTGGCGAAGTCCTAGCCTATGTTTGGTAATCTGTAGAACGAAACGGAGGTGTCGAAACATGTCCCGAGTAGGTTTAAAACCTATTACAGTACCTGAAGGCGTACAAGTGAACCTGAACGGTGAAGAAATCACAGTCAAAGGACCCAAAGGTGAGCTTACACGTACCCTTCACCCTGACATGAAAGTAAATATTGAAGATAACGAAATTCGCATAGAGCGCCCATCGGACCATAAAGCACATCGTGCGTTACACGGAACAACACGTTCCATCATCAATAACATGGTCCAAGGCGTGACGAATGGATTTGAAAAAACACTTGAGCTTGTTGGTGTTGGTTACCGTGCAGCAAAACAAGGCAACAAACTTGTCCTTACTGTGGGATACTCTCACCCAGTTGAGATGGTACCAGAGCAAGGCGTTGAAGTAGAAGTAGACGGTCAAACCAAAGTGAAAGTGAAAGGCATCGACAAAGAACGTGTAGGTGCTTTCGCAGCTAACGTACGCTCTGTACGCCTACCTGAGCCTTATAAAGGAAAAGGTATTCGTTACGAAGACGAAAGAATTCGTCGTAAAGAAGGTAAAACAGGTAAATAAAGTGAGTAAGGTCCGGAAAGGAGTGAAGGTAGCGTGATTACTAAAAGCGATAAAAACAAACTGCGTAAGAAAAGACATGCGCGCATCCGTCGTACCGTTACAGGTACACCTGAGCGCCCTCGTCTTAATGTGTTCCGTTCATCCAAACACATTTACGCGCAACTGATTGACGATGTCAATGGTCAAACACTTCTAGCCGCTTCCTCTTTAGATAACGAGCTAAAAGATTCCATTACTAACGGTGGGAACGTGGAAGCAGCCCAATCCGTAGGCGCGCTAGTCGCTAAACGCGCTTTAGATAAAGGATATAAAAACGTGGTATTCGATCGTGGTGGCTACTTATACCATGGCCGTATCAAAGCCTTAGCAGAGGCAGCACGTGAAACTGGATTAGAATTTTAAGCAAAAGGAGGGAATAACTCGTGCGAATCGATCCAAACACATTAGAACTTGAAGAGAAAGTCGTTCAGATAAACCGTGTATCTAAAGTTGTTAAAGGTGGTCGTCGTTTCCGCTTTAGTGCACTTGTTGTCGTAGGTGATCGTAACGGACACGTCGGATTCGGAATGGGTAAAGCAACGGAGGTACCTGAAGCGATCCGCAAAGGTATTGATGATGCGAAGAAAAACCTCATCCGTGTACCACTCGTAGGAGCAACGATTCCTCACCAAGTGGTCGGACACTTTGGCGCAGGGAAAGTCTTACTCAAGCCTGCTGCAGAAGGTACCGGGGTAATCGCAGGCGGACCCGTCCGTGCGGTGCTTGAATTAGCAGGTGTTGGTGACATCCTAACGAAATCCTTAGGTTCTACCAACGCGGTAAACATGATCAACGCAACCTTTGAAGGACTTGGCCGTCTAAAACGTGCAGAAGACGTTGCTAAGCTACGCGGTAAGTCTGTCGAAGAGATCTTAGGATAAAGAAGATAAGTTGCTAAGATAAGGAGGGATTAAAGTGGCAAAAAAACTAGAAGTTACCCTCAAGCGCAGTACAATCGGTCGTAAACCAGAGCAAAGAAAAACGGTCGAAGCTTTAGGACTAAAAAAGATCGGCCAAACGGTTGTCCAAAACGACAACGACGCCATTCGTGGCATGGTTGGAAAAGTGAGTCACTTAGTCGAAGTTAAAGAAGTCGAAGCATAAAGTTGATTTCCGAATAGGGGAGGTGTAAATGTGAAATTACACGAATTAAGATCAGCAGAAGGCTCTCGTAAGGTTCGTAAGCGCGTTGGCCGTGGGATCGCGACTGGTAACGGTAAAACTGCAGGACGCGGACACAAAGGACAAAAAGCTAGATCTGGTGGAGGCGTAAGACCAGGATTCGAAGGTGGTCAAAACCCTCTATACCGTCGCTTGCCGAAGCGTGGATTTACAAACCCAAACCGCAAAGAGTTTGCGATTATTAATCTAGACACATTAAATCGCTTCGAAGCCGGTACGACAGTCACACCTGAATTCCTAAAAGAAAAAGGCGTGATCAAAAATGCACGCGATGGTGTGAAAATCCTTGGAGATGGCGAATTAAACGTTAACCTAACCGTGAAAGCCAATAAATTCTCTTCTGCAGCGGTCGAGAAAATTGAAGCTGCCGGCGGAAAAACTGAGGTGATTTAATGTTTGCTACAATCTCCAATATCTTGAAAATAGACGATCTTCGTCAAAAAATCGTATTCACATTGCTCATGCTTGTGGTATTTCGTATTGGAGCATTTATTCCAGTACCAAACATTAATGCTGAAGCTCTCGCGTTAGATTCTGAGATGAATGCATTAACTGTTTTTAACGTGCTCGGTGGTGGTGCCCTTCAGAGGTTCTCCATCTTTGCTATGGGGATTATGCCCTACATCACCGCATCCATTATTGTGCAGCTACTAACAATGGATGTCGTACCTAAATTTGCGCAGTGGGCTCGTGAAGGTGAAGCTGGTAAGCGTAAGCTTGCTCAATTCACTCGTTACGGAACAATCGTGCTTGGATTTATCCAAGCTATTGGTATGTCTATCGGGTTTAACACGATGACACAGGGTGCGCTCGTGATGAACCCAGGCTTTACGACGTATCTGTTCATTGCTCTCGTGCTCACAGCTGGTACAGCGTTCTTAATGTGGCTAGGTGAACAGATTACAGAGAAAGGGATCGGAAACGGGATCTCTATTATCATTTTCGCAGGTATAGTTGCTGGTTTCCCAACGGGGATTAACCAACTCTATGCAGTAGAAATGTCCAAGATACAAGAAGGGGCTAACCCGGCTATCAGTATCTTAACAGGCTTTATTTTACTGTTGGTGATCGTTGCCATCACAGTTGGTGTCATTTATGTACAACAGGGGATTCGTAAGATTCCAGTTCAGTATGCGAAACGCGTTGTTGGACGTAAGATGTACGGAGGTCAATCCACGCACATTCCGCTAAAAGTGAATGCGGCTGGGGTTATACCTGTCATCTTTGCCATGTCCCTCATTATCTTCCCATCAACTATTGCAAGTTTTTGGTCAGGTAATGCAGTAGCAGACTGGATTACGGCAAACATGCACTATACAAGTGGGCTAGGCATGTTCTTCTATGTTCTTCTCATCATTGGTTTTACGTATTTCTACACGTTCGTACAAATCAATCCGCTACAAATGGCTGAAAATATGAAGAAGAACGGTGGTTACATTCCTGGTATCCGCCCTGGTAAAACAACGTCCGTCTATCTGACTAGAATTCTTAACCGTATCACGCTTGCAGGGGCCCTATTCCTTGCAGCTGTTTCCATCTTACCATTCTTTATCTCCGCGCTATCGGATGTCCCTCCGAGCGTACAGATTGGTGGTACAGCGTTACTCATCGTTGTCGGTGTTGCACTTGATACGATGAGGCAAGTGAACAGTCAGCTCATTAAGCGCCACTACAAAGGCTTCATTAAGTAATCTGGAGGGATAGAATGAATCTCGTATTTATGGGCTTACCAGGTGCCGGTAAAGGAACGCAGGCGGAGCATGTTGTCGAACGTTTCGACATCCCACATATCTCCACAGGTGATATGTTCCGTGCTGCAATCAAAGAGGAAACCCCGCTAGGCAAAGAAGCGAAGTCTTACATGGATCAAGGCGGTTTGGTACCAGATGAAGTTACGATAGGTATCGTAAAAGAAAGATTAGCCAAAGATGATTGTAAGCACGGCTTTTTGCTAGATGGATTTCCACGAACGGTAGCACAAGCAGAAGCATTAGAAGATATCCTCGCGGAAAGCGACCGAAAGATAGATCATGTGGTGTACATTGATGTGGCACGAGATGTTCTACTCGCACGATTAACAGGTAGACGGATCTGTAAAAATTGTGGCGCCACTTATCATGTAGAATTTAATCCTCCAAAAGAGGAAGGCGTTTGTGACCGTTGCGGTGGGGAGCTCTACCAAAGAGAAGACGACAACGAAGAAACCGTCGCGAACCGCTTAGACGTCAATATGCAAAAGCAACAGTCATTACTTGACTTCTATTCGGATCGTGGTTACCTTCGTAAAGTGAATGGTCAACAAGATATTGACCAAGTCACTGATGACATCTCAAAACTGGTAAGAGGACAGTTGTAATATGATTATAACGAAATCAAGCTCTGAACTAGAGCTGATGAGAGAGGCCGGCAGGATTGTCGCGCTCACTCATCAGGAACTAGCTAAAGCCGTAAAACCTGGTATTACAACTAAAGAACTCGATGCCATCGCAGATAAAGTCATTCGCCGCTATGGCGCAACTCCTTCGTTTAAAGGGTATGGAGGCTTTCCTGGAAGCATTTGTGCCTCTGTCAATGAAGAGCTTGTTCATGGTATCCCCGGAGAACGAAAGTTGAATGAAGGAGATATCATCAGCATCGATGTCGGTGCGCACTACAAGGGCTACCATGGCGATTCAGCCTGGACTTATGCAGTAGGAACCATTAGCGAAGAAGACAAACACTTAATGCGAGTGACCGAAGCGTCCCTTTACAAAGGTTTAGAACAAGTCAAACCGGGGGCGAGGTTATCTAATATCTCACATGCCATACAACAGCATGTAGAAAACGAACATTTTTCTATCGTGCGTGAATATGTTGGTCATGGTGTTGGAACGAATCTTCACGAAGATCCGCAAATTCCAAACTTCGGGCCACCTGAAAGAGGGCCGCGTTTAAAACCAGGTATGGTTTTAGCCATAGAACCAATGGTAAACGCAGGAAGTCGATATGTGAAAACTCTCGCTGATAATTGGACCGTTGTTACTCAAGATAAGAAGAACTGTGTGCATTATGAACACACCATTGCTGTTACTGAAGACGGCTATGAGATTTTTACGAAAGCCTGAGTGTAGGTGATGAATGTGGTTGATTCTGAGTCAGTTCCGCAGGTTGGTCAACTAGTGAAGGTTCTTCGTGGTCGTGATGCTGAGAGCTATGCTGTCATCATCAGAATAGAAGATCAGCGTTTTGTCTGGATCGCAGATGGAGATAAAAGAAAGTTTGATTCACCGAAGAAGAAAAATCGACTTCATCTTCAAACTTTCGATTACATTTCCACTGAAGTCCGAGATAGTATGACTGAGTCGGGGCGCGTCACGAATGGCAAGCTTCGATTTGCGGTGAACAAGTTTAAACAAACCATAGAGGGACAAAGTGAGAAAGGAGAGTGAGCCCATGGCCAAGGAGGACGTTATTGAAATGGAAGGTACGGTGATCGAACCTCTTCCAAATGCGATGTTTAGAGTAGAACTCGAAAACGGTCATAAAGTTCTTGCCCATGTCTCTGGTAAGATTCGAATGCACTTTATTCGTATTTTACCAGGAGATAGAGTGACGGTTGAATTGTCTCCTTATGATTTAAGTCGTGGTCGGATCACGTATCGTTATAAATAAATTGCTCAATGCCTCTTTTCAAAGGCTTTTGGGCCATTAGGTAAGGAGGTTACAAAATGAAAGTAAGACCATCCGTTAAGCCAATCTGTGAAAAGTGTAAGGTGATTCGTCGTAAAGGTACCGTTATGGTCATTTGTGAGAACCCTAAGCATAAACAGAAGCAAGGCTAACGTTAACAATGAGAAGATGAAAGTGAACAGGAATTAACAGGAGGTGCTTAAATAGCATGGCACGTATTGCAGGTGTTGATATTCCTCGTGATAAACGAGTTGTCGTTGCATTAACGTACATTTATGGGATCGGTAAATCCACTGCAGCTCAAGTTGTAGCTGATGCTGGTGTGAACCCTGAGACACGCGTTCGTGACCTAACGGATGAGGAAGTAACTAAAATCCGTGACGTCATCGATAAGGTTCTAACAGTAGAAGGGGACCTACGTCGTGAAGTGTCTCTTAACATCAAACGTCTAATCGAAATCGGTTCTTACCGTGGCATTCGCCATCGTCGTGGCCTACCTGTACGCGGACAACGTTCTAAGACAAACGCTCGTACTCGTAAAGGTCCTCGTCGTACAGTAGCGAACAAGAAGAAGTAAAAGTAAAGGAGGGAAACCTTAAATGGCTAAGCGTAAAGTACAAACTCGTACAAGACGTCGTGACCGTAAGAATATTGAGTCTGGTATCGCTCATATTAGATCTACCTTTAACAACACAATCGTGACGATTACGGATACTCATGGAAATGCGATTTCTTGGGCAAGTGCTGGTAATCTAGGATTTAGAGGCTCTCGTAAAAGCACACCATTCGCTGCACAAATGGCGGCTGAGACTGCTGCAAAAGCAGCGATGGAACACGGCTTAAAAGACGTAGAAGTCATGGTTAAAGGTCCTGGAGCTGGACGTGAAGCAGCAATCCGTTCATTGCAAGCGGCTGGTCTTGAAGTTAACATGATCAAAGACGTAACGCCAATTCCACATAACGGATGTCGCCCACCAAAACGTCGTCGAGTATAACAGCGCAGAAGAATCACAAACCCTGTTTTGGTTTTGTGGTATAAATTTCCTAAAGTAGGTTTATAATGGTTGGTATAATAGGATGCGTGTGCGAGTAGGCGTTTTGAAGGAGGGTTCGTAGATGATCGAAATCGAAAAACCGAGTATTGAAGCCGTTGAAGTCAGTGAAGATGGTATGTATGGAAAATTTGTTGTAGAACCCCTAGAGAGAGGGTACGGAACGACGCTTGGAAACTCTATGAGAAGAGTCCTTCTATCCTCTCTTCCGGGAGCTGCAACACGTTCTGTACAAATTGATGGCGTCCTTCATGAGTTCTCTACGATTGAAGGCGTGGTCGAAGACACAACGGAAATCATTTTAAATCTAAAAAAGCTTTCACTTAAGATTCACTCCGATGAAGAGAAAACATTGGAGATTGATGTGGAAGGCGAAGGTGCTGTCACTGCCGCAGACATCCGTCATGACAGTGACGTTGAAATCTTAAACCCAGACCTCTACATTGCCACATTGGCGAAAGGTGCACGTCTGCACATGAGAATTACTGCTGGGCGTGGGCGTGGATATATTCCTGCAGAAGGGAACAAACGTGACGATCAACCGATCGGGGTCATTGCCATAGATTCTATCTATACGCCAGTAGACCGTGTGAACTATCAGGTGTCCAATACTCGTGTCGGTCAGGTGACGAACTTTGACAAACTGACATTAGAAGTGTGGACTAACGGAAGCATCCGTCCGGAGGAAGCGGTCAGTCTAGGTGCAAAAGTCCTTTCTGAACACTTGAATCTCTTTATCTCACTCACTGACGAAGCACAGGATGCTGAAATCATGGTTGAGAAGGAAGAGGACAAAAAAGAGAAAGTACTAGAGATGACCATCGAAGAATTGGATCTCTCCGTACGTTCCTATAACTGTTTGAAGCGTGCAGGAATCAATACCGTACAGGAACTTACGCAAAAATCAGAAGAAGATATGATGAAAGTGCGTAACTTAGGTCGTAAGTCTCTTGAAGAAGTGCAGGAGAAACTAGCTGAACTTGGACTTGGATTACGCAATGATGATTAAGGTCAGCTAAAGGAGGGATAACACATGGCTTATCAGAAACTAGGTCGAGACAGTGCGGCTCGTAAAGCATTGTTCCGTGATTTAGTCACAGACTTATTCATCTACGAGCGAATTGAAACAACGGAATCGAAAGCGAAAGAGCTTCGCTCAATCGCTGAAAAAATGATTACATTAGCAAAGCGTGGCGACTTACATGCTCGCCGTCAAGTCGCTGCATATGTTCGCCCTGAGCAAGCGGGTGATGAGAGCGGTAAAAACGCCATTCAGAAATTGTTTGATGATATTGCTCCTCGTTATGCTGAGCGTCAAGGTGGATACACACGTGTTCTAAAAATAGGACCTCGCCGTGGAGACGGAGCACCGATGGCATTTTTAGAATTAGTAGAATAAGAGCGACTCCAAAAAGGGTGAGGACAGGATCTGGGCCAACCAGATTCTAGTCA
The DNA here is from genome assembly GCF_016745835.1 of Caldalkalibacillus salinus. Taxonomy (NCBI): domain Bacteria; kingdom Bacillati; phylum Bacillota; class Bacilli; order Caryophanales; family Bacillaceae; genus Caldalkalibacillus; species Caldalkalibacillus salinus. Next base: position 52,651 of record NZ_JAERVL010000028.1, read on the forward strand.
GTACCCTTTTTATTTTTTATATATAGATGGGTAGGGAGAAAGAGAGGGGTCAACATGATTCAATGTCAAAACCTGACCTTTGCCTACGGTGAAAAACCTGGACAAACGCCCGTCCTTAATGGCATTAATCTCTCCATTACAAAAGGGGAGTACGTCGTGATTGTCGGGCCGAACGGGTCTGGTAAATCTACATTACTCAGGCTTATTAATCGGTTGCTGACGCCAACAACAGGTGAAGTGATTGTAGACGGTCAGATCGGGATGGTCTTTCAAAATCCTGAGAACCAGTTTGTCGCTACCACTGTACTAGATGATGTCGCCTTTGGCCTTGAAAATATAGGATTTCCACCCGATAGCATGATGGAACGTATAGAAGAAACGCTACGGATGGTGGGGATGTGGGAGTTTCGCGACCGAGAGCCGCAGCAACTCTCTGGTGGGCAAAAGCAGAGAGTGGCCATTGCCGGTGTACTCGCCGTGAAGCCCGATGTTATCTTATTTGACGAAGCCACATCGATGCTTGACCCGAGTGGCAAGGAAGAGCTGGTTCAGACCATGAGAGACTTGCATCACAAAGGTATGACCCTTGTGAGCGTCACACACGACATGAATGAAGCTTTAGAAGCCGATCGTGTCATTCTCATCGATCAGGGACAAGTGATCAGGGACGAAGCGCCAAACGTTTTTTTCACGCAACATGATGACCTCGAAGATTATCAACTTCATCGCCCCTTCTTCTATGACCTGACCAACACATTGAGAGCAGAAGGGATCCAAATACCTTCAACCATTCAAACAGAAAGGGCCTTAGTGGAGTACTTATGGACATACAATTAGATAACGTCTCTTTTGTGTATCATCCGCGCACCCCCTTTGAACAGAAAGTGTTGGATCATATTTCTCTGGAAATAAACACAGGGGAATGGCTGGCGATCATTGGTCATACAGGCTCGGGGAAATCAACGCTGGTACAGCACTTGAACGGTTTACTGACCCCAACAGAAGGGACCGTTCACGTGGGAGATACAGACATTGAATCACATATCTCAACGGACACCAGTGAGTTATATCAGGATGTCGGGATGGTCTTTCAATATCCAGAGCACCAGCTTTTTGGCGAGACGGTGGCAGAAGATATCGCCTTTGGATTGAAAAACCTAGGGTGGAAAGAGGATATGATTCCATCAAGAATTGAGGAAACACTCCAAGTACTAGGGATGCCGACCACCTTACTAGACCGGTCCCCCTTTGAGCTCAGTGGCGGACAGAAACGGCGCGTGGCGCTAGCCGGTGTCATCGCCATGGACCCTGATGTGTTAATCTTGGACGAGCCCACTGCCGGATTAGACCCAGTTTCTAAGCGCCAGCTCATGCTATGGTTCCAAGAATGGCAGAAAGCCCACAATAAGACGATCATCACCATCACGCATGACATGCAAGAGGTGGCGGACTATGCCAACACTGTCGCTGTCATGGAAGATGGCAAGTGTCGACTCAAAACAGACCCACAAGACCTGTTTACGGCGCATCATACAGATCTAGAGCGCATGAGCTTACAGCTCCCTCGTTCTTACAGGTTTGTTCAACAATTGCAGGAGCGAATGGACATTGACATTCATTCAGTGAAAAAAGAAGCATTATATCAAGCCATTGTACATGCTGTTAAAAGGGAGAAAAGGGAGAAAGGAGGAGGCCAAGGTTGAATCTACTCACGCAGCTTCCTGTCGGCCGTTACATCGTAGCGGACTCTTTTCTTCATCAGTTAGATCCCAGGACCAAGCTACTGGTTATATTGGCCTTTATTTTTACCATCTTTCAAGCCAATAACATCATGTCCTTTGCCGTGGCGACGCTGTTTGTTTTCTATGCGATAAAGCTTTCGCCAGTGTCTTCCACTTACTTGATTAAGGGTTTCAAACTCGTGTGGATGATCCTCGTCTTAACCAGTTTCTTTCACATATTTTTCACGAGGCAAGGAGAACTGATCTTTTCATTAGGTTTTATAGAGATTTACCGTGAAGGCCTTGAAAGAGCTGGCATCGTGAGCTTACGGCTCGCTTTATTAATCTTATTGGCTTCTTTACTCACCTTAACGACAAAACCGCTCGCCCTCGCATTAGGGATAGAACGTTTACTGCATCCGCTTAAAAAATTGAAAGTGCCGGTCCATGAATTTGCATTGATGCTCACCGTCGCCTTGCGTTTCGTCCCTACACTGACTCAGGAATTAGAGCGCCTGATAAAGGCGCAACGTGCGCGAGGGGCGACTTTTACAAAAGGCAGGACCAAAGATCGAATGGCAGCCGTTATTCCGATCTTTATCCCCTTGCTTGTTTCATCCTTTCAACGGGCGGAGGACCTTGCTGTTGCTATGGAAGCGAGAGGTTATACCGGGGGAGAAGGGCGAACACAGCTGAGACAATTACATTTTTCGGCGGATGATGCTATCGCAGGTGTCGTGACTGTGGGTGTGTGTCTACTGCTGTTAACCGTGAGGAGTTGGTCACTGTGACAGCTAAATTTACGAATCAGCGTGATGATGTACAATATATTGATGATAAAGCGCAGCACGCTCTTAAAAGTGTGCATACTCAGGAAGTATTCAATCAACGGTACATGGCTATCGTGGCGTATGATGGCACCGCCTACCATGGTTTTCAGACACAGCCCAATGTGCCAACGGTCCAAGATAGTATAGAAAAAGCATTAACTCGGATGCACAAAAGATCTGTGCCCATTGTGGGCTCCGGTCGAACGGATGCAGGTGTACATGCGAGGGGGCAAGTGTTTCATTTTGATAGTCCGTTAACGCTTACGCCGACACAGTGGGTTAAGGCAATGAATGCGCAGTTAGATGAAGCGATACGTGTGCAACAAGTATCAGCTGTGTCAGAGGATTTTCATGCCCGTTATCATGTGGAACAGAAAGAGTACCGTTACTTCTTGTATCGTGCAACGGAGCTTGATCCGTTTCAACGTCACTATGCGGTGCGCGTACAACCAGACATTCACATTGCTAAGATGGAGGAAGCCGCCCAACGGTTGCTAGGGACGCATGACTTCACCGCTTTTTCATCCGCTAAGTCCGATGTTGAAGACAAAGTGAGAACCTTGTATCGTCTAGAGTTGGTCGAGGAGGGTGACCGAGTGACAGTCGTTTGTGCAGGAAATGGCTTCTTATATAATATGGTTAGAATCATCGTGGGGACCCTGATAGAAATAGGAGCAGGTAAAAGGGCCTTGGAGGACATAGACAAGGCACTGACCCAACAGGATCGTCGCGCTGCTGGAAGGACCGCACCCGCCCACGGTTTGTTTCTATGGAAAGTGACATATTCAGAGACTCTTATAAATAGGGGGAAACTGACGAGAATATAGTAAAAAACCTTGACTCAAGAACGTCAGTGTAGTATTATATTCTTTGGTATTTCTAATACCCACAGCCCCGGGTATCGCAAATACACGTGTGATCGTAATGACACATGATACACTTAAACAAACCTAATGAACTCCATATAGATGAACCAATTCTATAGGGCATTAGGACATGACATGAACATGATTGATGAAAACATGGAACATGGACAATAGATATGTTTAAAATGATGGAGGGATATACTCATGCGTACCACATTTATGGCTAAGCCAAACGAAGTAGAACGTAAATGGTACTTAGTGGACGCAGAAGGCAAAACACTTGGTCGTTTAGCAAGTGAAGTTGCAAGCCTTCTACGTGGTAAGACCAAACCAGAATACACACCGCACATTGACACTGGAGATTTCGTCATTATTATCAATGCTGAGAAGATCGTCCTTACGGGAGATAAGCTCAACAAGAAAATCTACCGTCACCATACGCAACATCCAGGCGGATTGAAAGAAACAACGGCAGGCGAAATGCTACAAAGACGCCCAGTAAAAGTTCTTGAGCTAGCGATCAAAGGGATGCTACCGAAGAATAAACTTGGCCGTCAACAGTTCAAGAAGCTACACATTTATGAAGGAAGCGAACACAAGCATCAAGCACAAAAACCAGAAGTTTATGAACTTCGCGGATAATGATTGAAGGAGGGTATTTAACTTGGCACAAGTAACTTATTACGGTACAGGTCGTCGTAAAAATTCCGTAGCTCGTGTACGCCTTGTACCTGGTGATGGAAGAGTTGTCATTAACAAACGTGATATAGATGAATACTTTGGACTAGAAACACTCAAGCTTATCGTGAAGCAACCGCTTCGTTTAACTGAAACAGAAGGTCAATACGATGTTCTCGTTAACGTAAGTGGTGGAGGCTACACAGGGCAAGCGGGTGCCATCCGTCATGGCGTTGCACGCGCATTACTACAAGCGGACCCTGAATTCCGCCCTGCACTTAAGCGTGCTGGTTTCCTCACACGTGACCCACGTATGAAAGAGCGTAAGAAATACGGTCTTAAAGCCGCTCGTCGTGCGCCACAATTCTCTAAGCGTTAATAAACTTAAGTTTCGAGGCTCTTTTCACTTCAGTGGAAAGGGTCTTTTTTATGTTATTAAATAAGTTTATGTCGTTTAGATCAGATGGAAAGGAACAATCCCTAAGAAATGAAAGGGTTCTGAGCGTCTATCTCAGAGCCTTTTACTATGTGGGAGCCGCCTAGACCCCTCACAGTAACCTCATAGTAACCTCATAGTAACCACTTTCTCCATCCTTTTGCTTTAAAACATTAAAAATGGAAAAGCTAAAAGCGAGCGATAAGGGGTAACGTTGTTATCCTATATGAGCAAAAACAAAAAAGGAGGAAAAAGATGAAAGTAGTGGTCACAGGAGCGGCAGGTAAAATTGGACGATGGACCGTTAGAACGATTTTAGAAGCCGGCCATGATGTTATAGCGACAGATCGACTATTGAGAGAGGAATCCGCATCGAAAAAGTTTATTCAAGCCGACCTGCGCGATTATGGACAAGTCATTCAGCTATTGCAGGGATGTGATGCAGTCGTTCATCTAGGAAATATTCCGACCGATGTAAGGAACACATCTCAGGCCATATTTGAAAATAATATGCTCGTTAATTTTAACATCCTCGAAGCTTGTAAGGATTTAAAAATCGCTAAGCTTGTATGGGCGTCAAGCGAAACGGTTTTAGGGTATCCATTTAAGCCAGGAGACCTCAGTTATTTGCCTTTAGACGAGGAGCATCCAACGACAGTCAAGTCATCATATGCTATGGCCAAACGGCTAACCGAAATTCTATCTGACATGTTTTACAAGCTGACTAAGGCTCAGATCGTGTCTCTACGTTTTGCTAATATCTACGAGCCTGATGAATATGAAAAAATGCCGATTATGCATTGGAAGGACGACGGTCAAAAGAATATTCAAAAGAAAAATGTATGGGCGTACTGCGATGTGAGGGACGCTGCCAAAGCTTGTCTGCTAGCGATAGAAAAGGATAATCTAGGTATTGAGACATTTCACATTACAGCTCCCGATACCATTATGCCTGACTTAAGTAAGGATTTAGTCGATCGATATTTTCCAGATGTGTCTTTGAAGAGAACGATACAAGGACACGAAACACTGATGGCTATAGATAAGGCACGTAAAATCCTTGGCTATGAACCTCGTTATACTTGGCGAAGTGTGCTTAATAACGATGGTACAACCAAGAAATTACCCGAGGACCAACTTGCTCTATCAAAAACAAACATATAAGTATGCGTTTGATCATGAAGATCTGACTATGAAAAGTATTATAAAAGGATTGAAAAAAGGTTTGAATAGACACAACATCACGACACACGTCGTACCCCGGGCAAAGATGATCTTCCCGGGGTTTTTTACTTGTGATTTAATTTACCTACCGTGTGCTATGCTACCGTGTTTTTTGTTCGACCGTGGAACGGTAACGTTTGTTAGTGGGGCAAGAGCTTTTGCTAGTCATGTCAATGTGAGTACTCAACCGTATCTGATATAATAACATGGAAAGCTTTAGTCAGTACGATATATGGAAATAGGCACTTGATTATACAGATAAGGAGCTGTGTTCATTATGACGTACCGTTCAGTACAGGGCGTTTATAGAGGGACGTCACCTCATATGGTAGGGGACGGTTTCCGTATGTCCAACTATTTCCCGACAGGTCATGACTTTGGACAACGCTTGAGCCCTTTTTTATTACTCGATTACAATGAACCCTATGCATTCCCACCTAGCTCTGAACCTAGAGGTGTTGGTGCACACCCTCACAGGGGATTCGAAACCGTTTCACTGGCCTATGAAGGGGTTGTGGAACACCACGATAACCAGGGCCACCACGGGGTTATTGGACCCGGTGATGTCCAATGGATGACAGCCGGTTCAGGGCTTTTGCATAAGGAGTATCATGAGCATGACTTCTCTCGTAGAGGAGGTACACTTCACTTTATTCAAATGTGGGTCAACCTCCCTCGTGAGCACAAAATGCACCCGCCGCGTTACCAACCTTTGTTAAAAGAGGACATGGGGCGGACTGAACTCCCTGATAACGGCGGTCACGTCCGAGTCATCGCTGGTGAATACAATGGGGTTAAAGGGCCTGCACACACGTTTACCCCGATCCATATGTTCGATATCAGCTTTAACAAAAATGGGCAAGCCCAGTTTGAATTACCGTCTCACTATAACACCGCGGCTTTAGTGCTCAAGGGACAGACGTCTATCAATGAGGGCCAATCTGTTGATGAAGGAGACTTGGTGCTGTTTGATAATACGTCCGGGGTCATCAGAATAGAAGGGCAAACGGACGATACACTGGTCCTCGTCTTCAGTGGGGAACCGATCGAAGAACCGATTTACCAGCATGGCCCCTTCGTGATGAACAGCAGAGAAGACATTAAACAAGCCTTTCGAGACTTTCAGTCGGGCAAGATGGGGAGTACGGAGTTCTAACTTTTTGACAAAATGAAAGCCCATCAGCAGTAAGGCTCATTTATAGTCATTAAAAAAAGTCGTACGTGGATAACGTGCGATTTTTTGTTGAGTAAAAAACATTCATAACCATCACCCCCTCGCGTATATATTTTACAGTAGGACGAGTGTAGACAAGGTGACGGACAAGGGGGATAAAATAGATGGACGTGCATATTGTTTCTTTAAAAAGACTGATACTCGGCGGCATTGCCTTGGCTGTTCTCATTGCCATATTTAATTCGCCGATATCCTATGATTTTTCCAGATCTGCTTGGAGTCTACCTCTATCAGGCCAAATCATCATGATCGACCCCGGGCATGGCGGACCAGACGGAGGCGCGGTGAGTAAGGAAGGAATCATAGAGAAGGAGGTCACCCTAGCGATTGCCTTCTACCTTAGAGATATGCTCCAAGAATCGGGTGCTTTGGTATTAATGACTCGTGAATCAGACATCGAGTTATCGACCCCCGAGGCAAAGAGACAAGGGAGAAGAAAAGCAGAGGACCTCAAGAATCGAGTGAATATGATTAATGAAAGTGAAGCCGATTATTTCATCAGCATTCACCTCAATAGCATAGGGGCTGCCAAATGGAGGGGCGCGCAAACCTTTTACCAACCGAAGTATGAAGCCTCGGAACGAATGGCCAAGCTGATACAGAGTGAGATCATGCGTAACCTTGAGAATACGAACAGACAAGCTAAGAAAACACAGGACGTTTACTTATTAAAGCACGTGGAACGACCAGGTGTATTAGTCGAAGTCGGTTTTTTATCTAACCCAGAAGAATCAACACTCCTCAGTACAGCGGAATACCAAAAAAGTGTCGCCGCATCCATTTATGAAGGTTTACTTCGTCACGCTGTGGGTGATTCTACAGACTGAAGGGTATTTTAGGAGCAAGCGCCAAGCGAAAGACATCCAAACGTGCTATAATAAAAAGACGAAAAATTTATAACAAGAAGGAACAAGGGGCACTTCATCACACTAGAAAACCTTCGTACAAGTGAACCTTTAGAAAAATTGAATACATATGTATCTCATTCATGATACGCATAGACAAAACTGTACAAGTCGAGGTGTCTAACTTGCTAACGGAAGAAAAAATTCGTCAAGTATTAAAAGATGTACGTGAACCTGATTTAAATGTGAGCCTAGTCGAAGCGGGGCTCATACGTGAGTGTAGATTGAAGGAGAACCACGTCAGTCTAAAAATTGCGTTAGCCCAGACGGGGACGCAAGAGCAAATGCAACTACAGCAACAAGTGGTCCAAATGGTAAAAGAAGCAGGTGCTGAAACAGTAGGCTTAAGATTCGAAGCGCTTTCTGAAGAAGAGTTGCAAAAGCTAGGCGCCCAGGGACAAGGTCAAGCCCAGCCGAACGTTACGGATCTTCTCTCACCGGACAGCGGTACAACGGTGATCTCAATTACCAGTGGAAAAGGGGGCGTTGGGAAGTCGACGGTGACTGTAAACCTCGCGACTGCACTTCAACGCCTAGGTAAAAAAGTAGGAGTTGTTGATGCCGATATCTACGGTTTTAGTGTCCCAGATATGATGGGCATTGATGAGCGTCCACGCGTCGTGGGTGAGGTCATTCACCCTGTTGTTGTTCAAGGGGTAAAAGTGATGTCTATGGGCTTTTTTGTCGAAGATAACTCTCCCGTGATTTGGAGAGGGCCCATGCTAGGTAAAATGCTACGTAATTTCTTTGGAGAAGTGGAATGGGGAGAATTAGATTATCTCATCCTGGACCTTCCCCCTGGAACGGGTGATGTGGCTTTAGATGTGCATCAGATGATACCGCATAGCAGGGAGATTATCGTGACGACCCCGCACACGACGGCCGCGTTTGTTGCTGCGAGAGCGGGAGCCATGGCACTGAAGACCAATCATGAAATTCTCGGGGTTGTAGAGAATATGTCCTATTACCCACTTCCTGACGGCACAAAGGATTATATTTTTGGACAAGGCGGTGGGGAGAAGCTAGCAGAGAATTTGAAGACTGAACTCGTGGCTCAAATTCCGCTAGGACAGCCCAAACAAGATGTTGCACCTGGTGAACATCGTACAGCGATCTATCCAGAGGGCTCACTCATTGGCGATATCTACATGGATCTCGCCAAGACATTAGACAGTAAGGTGCGATAAAAATAAACGAAAACGAAATAAAACAATACATGGAAACGCTATTCTTGGTTGGTCCCTAAGTCGCCTTCTCCTTAAGGATGAACAAGACGCGTTAACTTAATTAATTACGAATCCCTTCGGGCCCGACGGTGACGTCAATAAAAAAATCGAGCCATTATGTTTCACGGCTCGATTTTTTAATGTTGATGATTATTTTGGGGAGATAAACTTAACTTCCACCTCCACCGCCACCATCGCTGCCACCACTACCACCACTACCACCACTACCACCACTACCACCACTTCCGCCACCACCGCCACCTTGCTCTCCTTTAGGCGGCTGTTCAGCTACTTTGCTGAGGAGCTCGAGTAGCTCAAGGCGGAAGTACGGGCTTTCAATGGCTTCTTTCATGACGGACATGGTTTGTTGGCGGAAGGCTTTGGATTCGGCAACTTTCAGAAACTGTTGTTCCATTTCTGGGTCTTGGAAAATCTCCATCATACTTTGGCGGTACTCAGGATCTTTCATGAGATCTTTAATCAATTTCTTGTTTTCATCTTCGATATGTTTGGCATACTGTTTAGCAAATTCCGGGTCTTTCATGATCTCCTGCCACTGCTTCTTGCTTTCAGGCGTCAGTAACGTCTCTTCAATGGTCTTTTTCACTTCAGGGGAGCTTAGGATCATTTGATCCTTACTTTGTGATTGCTCCTTCATAGACTCTTGTATCGCTTTTTTTCCCTCTTCTGTATTCATAATGTCCAATACCATGGACTTAAGTTCCTTATACTCAGGCTGACCTTTTGATTGTGCATTTTGGTTAGGCGCACAACTGACTAATAACTGTGTGGCGATAACGATAATAACTAACAAAGATATCGAGCGAATGAGCTTGGATTGGCTTTTAGTAAATGGGTCCCATTGGCTCATCCATTTCTGGCTCCCTAACGTGCGGCTTTTAAAATTCCGTAGTCTGCCCATGCTTGTCGTCTCCTTTCCAAATATCTATACCTTAATATGCTTCTATAGCGTCAATTTATTCTTTTTGGTACAATCGTAGAGGACAGACTAGAAAGTGGTGAGAACACTGAATATTAGACGTTGGTTATTTTTATTCATATCGACATTATTGGTCGGCGGCATTACCATTATTATCACTAACATGATCGTTGGTTGGGGAGACCTAACAGGGGGCTTAGATGACCCTGATGAGTTGGTCGCAGCCGGTATTTGGATTTTTATCGTTGGATTGATGTTTAGTGTCATCAGTCAGATGGGCTTTTTTGCTTATTTGACCATTCATCGTTTTGGTTTAGGTATTTTTAAGACTCATAAACTCTGGAACGGCGTACAAATTATGATCATCGCCTTTACATTTTTTGACCTTGTGTATTTACGCTACCTTGCCTTTGCCCAAGCGGGTCAATCATGGGCAGACTTTATGCTGTTACCAACGGTGCTTTTGATTGTGGCCCTAATAGGCGGGTATTTGAAGGCCAAGTTCACAAACCAACATGCCTTTATCCCAGCGGTTTTCTTTTTATACGTTGTCACGACCATTGAAATAGTCCCTGCCGTCACACAGAACGATGTGGTTTGGGTGACACTCATGCTAAGCACCATACTGGTATGTAATTTATGGCAGCTTTTAATATTACAAAAACTAACAGCCCCCGCAAGCAAAAAAAGCGCTTAGGCCTTAACCTAAGTGCTTTCTCAATATCAAGTCAGTTAATCTAGTTCATCTACTGTACTCTCAACGCCGCTGATAAGCTCCGAAACGGTGACAAAGGCATAACCTTGTTCTCTTAGCTCATCGATAATACGGGGGAGTGCCTCATGGGTTTGTTTACTGGAGTCACTGGCGTGAAAGAGAATAATATCCCCTGGGTGAGCATTAGAGACGACATTGTCTACGATTTTGTCGACACCGGGATTGAGCCAGTCTTTGGAGTCTGTATCCCATTGAATCACTTGATAGCCCAGTTCATCGGCAATTCGTAACACCCGTTTATCGAAGTCACCATTCGGCGTACGAATTAAGGTTGGCGTGTCACTGATAAGCGATTGTAGTGTCCGATGAGACTTTAAGATTTGTTCCCTGATCTCATCGTCCTTAAGTCGACTGTAGTTCACATGTTTATGGCCATGAGAGCCAATTTCGAAACCTAGTTCATTAATACGCTCCACAATCTCCGGATGGTGTTCTGCCCATGGAGAAGAGAGGAAGAATGTCGCTTGTTTAACGCCTTTTTGCTCTAGGGCATCTAGTATGGGGCCCGGCCGCTCATTGCCCCATGAAATATCAAATGTGAGCGCCACCTTCTTTTCATCGGTGTCTACACTAGAAATGGCTTGGGGATCATTTTCCCCCGCTGTGACCTTGAATACACTCACACTATCTCGTTCAGCATAAAACACACCCGCAGTGAAAAGCGCTGCGACGACTAAAATGGCCGTTTTTTTCATTTTTTGCAGATTAAATGTCCAAAATCCGCTCATACATGTCACCCCCTGTCCATATGCTTCATCACTAATGATGTGTATGTAGACAAGGCATAAAATATGTCCAAATCATCACGAGGTGAATAAATAAATGTTACAAGCCTTAAAAAAACTCATGTCTGAAAGTCAGTCTTATATTATCTTTTCCGGTTTCCTTATGCTCCTTGGCACGTGTGCCGGGTATACCTACCCCCACGTGTTTGAAGAGGCGATAGCCCAAGTCCTAGAACAACTTGAAGAAGTAAGTGAAATCATAGGAGACAATGACGATCCGCTGTACACGAGCTGGATTATTTTTACCAACAACGTAACGGCTGCACTCGTGATGATGCTCGCTGGAACGGCCCTGTTTTTCATACCCTTGAGTTCCTTGTTTGTAAATGGGGTTGCTGTAGGTTATATACTCGGCCTCACGGCAGAAGAAGGGGTATCACCACTCACATTATTCCTGTATGGTATCCTTCCGCACGGGGTTCTAGAGCTACCTGCTATTATTATCGCCGGGGGAGTAGGACTCTTCTTTGGCCTACGCGTTCTCGGTTGGTTATTTGGTCAAGGGCAGTTTCTTTCCCACTTATTTAGCAGTGAACGTGGCGATGTACGGACATTCTGGCGTGAACAAACCTTACCCGTTTTAATTGACAGAGCGAAGGGGGCCCTTTTTCTCATTTTGATACTCATACTCGTGTTGCTTGTCGCTGGCCTCATAGAGGGCTTTATCACACCCGGATTACTTGAACCCCATATGCCTTCAGAAAATTAATATCAAATTAATGCTATAAAAACACCCCAAATAGGAAATAACATATGACACATGGGTTTTTTTCAAGTCTATGTGTCTATGTGCTGATATGTTTTGAACTGATCTATATTTTATACTGAGACAGGGGTGTTTGTGGCATTATGCTTGGAATACTATTGACGAGAAAAGAAACACAGGAGATGGAGTATTTGATTAAGAAGGAACTTGAAGAACTCTTACTAGACCTAGGTGACCCTCGCATCGATGGTATTGTCAAAAAAGCGATGGAAGAGCGTTATAAAATAGTGTTTAAAATGTATAGTCGTTTCGTATCTGGGAAAGAATTATCAAAGTACATCTTGCCCAAATCCACTCGCAAGGTATGATAAAGGTATGAGCTAGTGTAAAAGGTAAATAAATTTTGCCACCGCTAAAGTGTGAAAAATCATTGAAAAGAGTTGAAAAAACGCACTAACCGTTGTATACTAAAACATGTCTTTTAAAAGATGAAACTTAATCGTTCAGTCACACACATTATTTGATTCAACATTATACATTTTGGTTATCACTCAATGATGACGCATTATTCCGCAGTAGCTCAGTGGTAGAGCAATCGGCTGTTAACCGATCGGTCGTAGGTTCGAGTCCTACCTGCGGAGCCATGCTTCCATAGCTCAGTAGGTAGAGCGCTTCCATGGTAAGGAAGAGGTCGTCGGTTCAAACCCGGCTGGAAGCTCCATACATAAAACGCACAACGACGGGGGTTATAAGCGGTTAGCTTACCGTCGTTTTTTAGTGTAAACGTCTTGACCAACACCTTGACTAGTCCAAATATGCTGACGAATTACGACTGAATCTCGGTGTGCAAAGCAATGGCAGGTCTATCTACATCATCACCCACCCCCACCACAAACTAAGTCGTTTGGGCGCAGAAGGGCGCAGAAGAAAAAGCACCGGTTAGGGTGCTTTTGTATATTATTAATATTTTCTTGTTATTAAGTACATGCCATATATTATATTTAATATCCCTATAATTAGTTTTATCGTATTTAAATTTCCTACTAAACTAGGAATGATAAAAGATAAACCAATAACAAGAAAGATGATGCCGCTGAATATATAATTACCGATTGCTATCACTCCCATAAATCTAAATACTACGTGTATCTAAACAGTCTATTATTTATACGACATCATAGTCATCAAACAAGTCTACTCTCCATGCGAAAATTGAATTATAATTTTTCTATTTCATCCAATAGTTCTTGATACCTTTTATCCGACATTTCAAATTTTACTTCGGTACCTAATCCCCACGAATGTGGTTCCATTAACTTACCTATTGATTCTAATCTCTCTGTTGTTTCCTGTGTAATTTCTTTACCATCTAAACCTTCTAATTTAGCAGCAAGTAAAGATAATATTAACGAACGCTTCCCCCCTGTACTATGAGTACGTCCCATAACCTCAATAAGTCCTTTCCTTGCATCATCGTTATCTACTAAATCTGAATGGTACTCCAATTGTCTTTGAACATATAGGTACATTGAGATATCATAACTTTCGTAACTCATTTTTAGATGTCTATACTCATTATACTGATAAATAACAACAAGAACCAATATTCCAGATATCGCCATCCATAATGTTTCTTTTTTCATTTTAAAACCCTTTCTAATAACACTGAAATTTCTTATTTTAAATAGTATTACTCTTTGACTTCAAAGCCATTCTTACAATTTTCTCCGGTTTCAGCATCATAAATTGAAAATGTCTCAACATTTTTAACTTTCACCAATGAGTTCCATTCTACATAGGCAAAGATTATTCCTCTATATTTCATACAAAACTAGTGTTTGTTCGCTCTAAAGGATTCGACAAATGCATAGTTGAATGCTTCGTGTGGATGTGGCAAGTTAAAATTTATTAAAATGCTCGCGGTTCACATGGTAAGGAAGAGGTCGTCGATTCAAACCCGACTGGAAGCTCCATACATAAAACGTACAACGACGGGGACTAATAAGATTTAGTTACCCCGTCGTTTTTTTTTATTACATTAGCAAGGTGTTATGAAAAAAGCACATGGGATGAAAGATTGGGGTACCCATCTTCTATAATTGACAAGGCTTCGTGGACAAAAGCATTCAGAAAGGGGAGCAGTCAGTATGAGTAACAAAAGTATATTAGCTGTTATTATCTTAAGTTTAGTTGGGGTTACCTTATTGTATCTCAATTTTTCTATATGAGTAATATGACTGAAATTTCCTTATAAAAACTATTGATATTATGTTGGAATTCCAGTATCATAGCTGAAGATGGATTTTTTCGACAAATTTTGATATTTGGGCACGGCTCTCTTTATGGGACCGTGCTTTTCATTTCTCACTGTTTTGTGTCTATATTCAGAAAAATTACGCTTATAACACAAGGCGTCAATGTCAACTAAGAGAGAGGAGCGTGGGGAAACGTGAGAGAGAATAACAAACAAGGTATGATCCATCGTACTTTAGACCGTATCGAATATATCGGTAACAGGCTTCCGCACCCTATTACCTTATTCTTCATGTTTGCTGGACTTGTGGTTCTTTTATCATGGGTTTTAGCACTGTTCGACGTGATGGTAGAGCATAATGGAGAAACAATTGCGGTTCAAAACTTACTTTCAGCTGACGGCGTACAGTATATGTTCACTAGTGCAGTCGATAACTTTACTGGATTTGCGCCACTCGGCACTGTATTGGTGACGATGCTAGGAATTGGGATTGCCGAACGTTCCGGTCTCATTAGTGCTATGCTTAGAGGGCTTGTAACAACCGTTCCTAAACAATTACTAACGGCAGCACTTGTGTTTGCTGGTATTATGTCAAGTATGGCAGCAGATGCGGGATACGTTGTGCTTACGCCATTAGGTGCCGTCTTATTTGCAGCTATAGGACGACATCCGTTAGCGGGACTTGCGGCAGCATTCGCTGGAGTGTCTGCAGGATATAGTGCGAACCTGTTTATCACATCGCTAGATCCTTTACTAGCAGGACTGACGATGGAAGCAGCAGCCACTAGTAACGCTAGTTATGCTGAAGGCATGAACATTGCCATGAACTACTACTTTATGATTACGTCTGTGTTTATTCTCACGATTGTGGGAACCTTCGTCACAGATAAGATTGTCGAACCTAGACTAGGTCAATACACGGGCGGTGTCCAAGAAGACGAGATTACAACACTTAGCCAAGCAGAGCGTAAAGGTGTAATTGCCTCAGGTATCTCTGTACTAGTGACAATTGCAGCTCTTGCCCTACTCATTGTGCCTGAATGGGGACCACTAAGAGGAGAGGGTGGAGAGATTATACAATCTCCATTCTTTAGTTCTCTGGTACCGATTATCTTTATCGCTTTCTTAATCCCAGGTATCGTATACGGTATTGTGACGAAGAGTATTAAGTCTGATAAAGACGTCGCCGATCAAATGTCAGAAACAATGGCCACAATGGGCGCTTATATTGTACTAGCCTTTGCCGCAGGACAATTCGTCGCTTACTTCGGTGAGACGAATATGGGAATTGTTCTAGCCATAAAAGGGGCGGAGTTCATCAATAATGTTGGATTTGGCGGCTTCCCGTTAATTCTAACCTTTATCGCCGTTGCAGGGTTTATTAACCTGTTTATCGGTAGTGCCTCAGCCAAATGGGCCATCATGGCACCTGTTTTCGTGCCTATGATGATGCAATTGGGGTACTCCCCAGAATTAACCCAGGTGGCCTATCGTATCGCGGACTCCACGACGAACATTATCACACCATTGATGCCTTACTTTGCGATCGTCATTGCTTTCGCTCAGAAGTATGATAAGAAAGCGGGTATCGGAACACTAATTACCACTATGATCCCGTACTCTATCGCCTTTAGCATCATTTGGATTATTATGCTATTCGCATGGGTGTTCTTCGGTTGGGACCTCGGTCCAGGATCTCCGCTTTTCTATCAAAACTAACTTATAGCCCTTTAACATCTGAGTAGATTATAGAAAAAAGCAGATAGCAGAAAAGTTAACAAAAGAAATAAAATAACGACCTTTTTAACCGGTTGGGAATTCCCAGCTGGTTTTTTTATAGCTTGATAAGAGTAGAGGGCAGCAAAATTGCATGATGTACGGTGTATTAAACATTAACGACCCTCAGCCCATCCTCTCTTAGAAAATAGAGTATGCTATAATAAAGTAAATCCTTTTATTGGTAAATTAAAAATCAGATTAGTATCTTAAAGGTAGGGGTTAATATAACTATATGTAAAATAAGCCACAAATGAAGGAGGAAATGGTATGAATAAGTCTGACATATGGCAAGATGTTGACCTTTATTTTAGTTCGATGCTCCATGAGAATGATGAAGTCATGGATAAGATATTGACCGCTAATGCAGAAGCCAATCTACCTGCTATTGATGTGTCTCCTAATCAAGGGAAATTTCTCTACTTACTGGCGAAGCTCAAAGGGGCAAAGCATATTCTAGAGATCGGAACGCTCGGAGGTTACAGTAGTGTCTGGCTTGGCCGTGCTTTACCACATGACGGGAAGCTTATAACCCTTGAACTCGAGCATAAACATGCAGAAGTGGCGGAGAAAAACATTACATTAGCGGGTCTAGAAAATAAAATAGAGATCAAGGTTGGCCCTGCGTTAGACATACTGCCAACGCTGAAAGATCAAGAGAAAAATCCATTCGATATGATCTTTATCGATGCCGATAAACAGAATAATCCTCACTACTTGCAGTGGGCACTACAACTATCCAAACCGGGGACGGTTATTTTAGTAGATAATGTGGTACGTAATGGCAAAGTGATTGAGGACAATAGTGATGATGACAGCATCCAGGGTACACGTCAGTTTATCCATTTGCTATCGGAAGAATCTCGCATAGAAACAACGGCCCTCCAAACAGTGGGTGTTAAAGGGTATGACGGATTTGTCATGGGTGTTGTCAAGGATTAAGGGTTGCCAGTGACATAAGAGGTTGAAGATGAAAAAGATATAAAGGGTTAGAAACGACTTGAAGGAAGTGATCCTTATGGCAACCGTTCACAAGGGAAGGTTTACGGCCGAGATAGAAGGAGAATTTGTCATTTTTATAATCGGTGTGAGAGTGAATAAGCTGTTAGCCATACATAAATGGCTTCCGATATTTAGGGCTATGGAGAAGATGATAAAAGAGCTCTATGACAATGAAGACTTGGGCTTTTTAGGTACGGAGTATTTCCTACAGTGGCGAGGCGCGACGCTCCTTCAATATTGGCGATCTTATGAGCAGTTAGAAAAGTATGCGAGAGAGGGCATTCACCTCGAGGCGTGGAAGAAATTTAATCAGTCTATAGGAACGGACGGCTCAGTGGGGATATACCATGAAACGTATATCGTACAGCCTCAAAATTATGAATGTATATATGGTAATATGCCCAAATTCGGGTTAGGTAAGGTATCTAACCATGTACCTGCGGTGGGCAGAAGGGAAACATCAAGGCGTAGGCTGGGTGGGGATAATAACCCTGCTGTTAAAACACCAGAGAACCCTAAGTAGCACCTTACTACGGAAACAAAAAAGCAAATGAATGGAAGGTAGCCTCCAAAATCCCGGTTAATCTCTTGAACAAACGTTGAGATGCGTTCCCGATAAACGGTTAGGGTAACTTGTAACACTTCCTCCAGTTGGCATCATAAAAATGGCCATTTAGCGCATAATCTAAAAGAGAATACGCAAACATGAATTGTTATCGTCTATCTAAAATCTTTTAAAAATGGGCTCAACCAACGGGAGTGTTTACATGTATGTGATCAGGGCACTGTTTATCGCAAGTATCATCATAGGCGTGTTGTTTATATTTACCGGCTTCTTTATAAACAAAAAGAAGCTAGAAAAGCTGGATTACAAAGATGAGACCCTATGGCGCAAATATCCTAACAAAGCATTAGTAGGGTCGATCGTCATGGGCCTGCACCGTTTTTTACCCTTCTGGTCAGTAAGAGTTTTGTTTATCTTGATTGGACTAGGGATTATCTTGCTTATGTTTTATCTGCATCCATCGCATTTTTGAAGAAAAAAAGGAAAAGAGACAGGTGATCGGCTCCATGTTATACCGTCTTTGTCATAGCAAGCCCTACTTTGCAAATAGGGCTTTTTCCGTGCCTAGTTCAGAATAAGTTTTAAGATTTGGGTTTAATTTTCGGACCATTTCGAATTCAACATAAACCCTTTACAGTTTACTAGATATAGAGTATAATCACGATTGTTGTCGCTTTGAGACACCATATAGGCCTGATGTTACGATAGATTAATATCGCTAGAATTGTCGCCTACATGTCACTCAAAAACGACTTGATATATATGTGGAGGGGTAGCGAAGTGGCTAAACGCGGCGGACTGTAAATCCGCTCCCTCTGGGTTCGGGAGTTCGAATCTCTCCCCCTCCACCATTGTGAGCCATTAGCTCAGCTGGCAGAGCATCTGACTTTTAATCAGAGGGTCGAAGGTTCGAATCCTTCATGGCTCACCATTACATATAGAAGTAAAGGATTCTCACCTACGGTTCCCTCGCTTCAGATTATAGATAGAAACAGTTATAGATAGAAGAAGGAAGCGAGACTAGCTAAAGCGTCGGAATCCTTCATGGCTCACCATTACATATAGAAGTAAAGGATTCTCACCTACGGTTCCCTCGCTTCAGATTATAGATAGAAACAGTTATAGATAGAAGAAGGAAGCGAGACTAGCTAAAGCGTCGGACTCCTTCATGGCTCACCATTACAGATAGAAGTAAAGGATTCTCAGCTACGGTTCCCTCGCTGCAGATTATAGATGTTATAGATAGAAGAAGGACGCGAGACTAGCTAAAGCGTCGGACTCCTTCATGGCTCACCATTACAGATAGAAGTAAAGGATTCTCAGCTACGGTTCCCTCGCTGCAGATTATAGATGTTATAGATAGAAGAAGGACGCGAGACTAGCTAAAGCGTCGGAATCCTTCATGGCTCACCATTACATATAGGACGTAAAGATAAGGTTTTTTCACCTTTTAACAGACAGTTCCATTAAGGAGCTGTTTTTTTTAGTGCGTGGATATATATGCAGATTTTTGTCGAGTTGAGTCATTTCCTCATCACTGTTTTAATAGAGTTATACGTTATTGGGGGGATGAGAAAATGAAAAAGAATATGAGTATTGTCGGAGTTCCAATGGACTTAGGACAAGGACGCAGAGGCGTGGACATGGGGCCAAGTGCCATACGATACGCGAATGCCATTAAACGTCTTGAAAGACTCGGTCATCATATTAACGATTTGGGAGATTTAAATATCCCTAGACTAGAGAAGCGAATCCCTAACGAACAAAATCTAAAATTTTTAGAGGAAGTGGTTGCTGTTAATGAAGAGTTGGCCAAAAAAGTAAGCGCTATTATGGCTGAAGATCGCTTTCCTCTCGTATTTGGTGGGGACCACAGCATTGCCATCGGAACACTAGCAGGTGTGGCCAAGCACAAACAGAATTTAGGGGTCATCTGGTACGATGCCCACGGAGACCTTAATACAGGAGATACGTCCCCATCAGGAAACATCCACGGTATGCCACTTGCTGTCAGTCTCGGAAATGGACATGAGAAACTGACAAACATTTTAGACTACAATCCGAAGATCAAGCCTGAGAATGTCGTGATTATTGGCGCTAGGGAGCTCGACGCCGGTGAGAAGGAGTACATTAGAGAGAGCGGGATGAAAGTGTTTACGATGCACGAAATTGACCGTCTGGGGATGACACACGTCATGGAAGAGGCCATCGCCCATGTGACGGACGGAACGGACGGTGTTCATCTAAGTCTTGATTTAGACGGGCTAGATCCGAGCGATGCCCCGGGTGTTGGAACTCCCGTGATCGGAGGTATTTCGTATCGTGAGAGCCATCTTGCAATGGAGATTTTAGCAGAAGCAGACATTCTCACATCAGCTGAATTTGTAGAGGTTAACCCTATACTAGATGAGCGTAACAAAACAGCTAACGTCGCCGTTGCTCTAATGGGGTCTTTATTCGGAGAGAAATTACTGTAATCATACATTGATATCCGTTTACAAAAGGGAATTTTGGTGTATAATGAAATTAAGAAACGCATACACTAAAGAAGGCAAAAAGTTTCATTAGGCAGACCAAATTCACCCATGAAACTAATAGAAGCACTCGTCAGGACCAGTGACGAGTGCTTCTTTCTTTACTGACGGAAACGCTTTTTTATGATGTCTAATGTCTTGTCTGTGATGTTAAGTACACGCTCCGCCACTCCTAAAACGAGGAGAATGAAGGCAAAAAGCTCCAATTAAGCTCACCTCCTTTCACCCGTTTTAATTGTATCATAAAAGGCTTTAACGAAATGACAGACCTTCTCAGCCCTTTTGATGGGCTGTTTTTTTCTTGATATTTTTCCCAATAATAAAAATGCTTGTGTTAAAATGGTTGAGGTGAAACTTTTGTGTGCTTCATACGTAAGCATAATAACCGCCTTTATGCGGAGGTACAGATCAATGGATCGGACAGAGAGAAAACTAATAAAAAAGGCTAGCGCTGGGAGTCGAACAGCGTTTAGAGCCATCGTCGAGCGATATAAAAATAAAATATATCATCTCGCTTACCGTATGCTAGGAAACCATACGGAGGCTGAAGATGTGGCCCAAGAAACGTTTATTAGAGTCTATACGAAGCTTGATCGCTATAATGATGATCATAAATTTTCAACTTGGATTTATCGCATTGCTACAAATCTATGTATTGATCACTTGAGAAAGCGAAAACAGCATGTGCAGTCCCTAGATCAAGAGGTCGCTGGTGTAGAAGGGTTAGCATTATACTCCCAAGTGGCCAGTACCACAGACACGCCGGAAGAAGAAGTGATGACGTTAGAGTTGCGGGAGGAAGTCCAACTTGCCATCGACAAACTTCCACCTCAATACAAAACCATCATAATCCTAAGATACCTCCAAGATTTGAGTTTACAAGAAATCAGCGAAGTGATAGATTTACCCGTCACCACGATCAAAACGAGAATACACCGTGGAAGAGAAGCATTAAAAAAACAGTTACAAAACCTAACATGAATAACTTCATGAGTAGACTGAGAAAGGAAGGGTGAGGGATGACTTGCCAAGATGCTAAAAAGCTGATTCACGAATATCTTGACGGAGATTTATCACAGGCAGAAATAGAACAGCTGCACCAGCATATTGACCAATGTCCTGAGTGCAGAGAAGACATGCGCTCACTGGAACAAACGGTAACATTGCTCCAAGGTCATTCCGACTCCAAGGTTGAGGCCCCAGTTAACTTCGTTGATAATGTGATGACACGTTTGCCACAGAAGGACACCAAACACCAACTCAAATCATGGGTAAAAGGGCATCCGTTCATCGTTGCGGCCACTTTGTTCCTTGTGCTGATGTCTTCTAGTCTCTTCTCCATTTGGTCCAATGGCTCAGAACAGCTCACGGTGTCCGCCCCGAATGTAGAAGCGCTCATCATACAGCATGAGGACAATAAGGTCATTGTGCCTGACGGCATTAGTGTACCAGGAGATATGAGAGTCAGGAACGGTAACGTTGAGGTTAGAGGAGAGGTAAAAGGAGATATCATTGTCACCGAAGGCCACGTGTATCTCTCTTCGACCGCCCATATCGTAGGAGAAGTTGAAGAGATTGACCAGTTTATCAAATGGGCGTGGCATCATGTCACACGATGGATAAAAGAGGCGGTTCCAAACGATGATGAAATCAGTTAAAATAAGATAGAATGGCTTAAGCACGGGGACCCGTGCTTATCTTTGCGTTTATTGCACATTATTGGATAAGATGCCATACATAGCAAAAACTATAATTATCATGATAAGCACTGTAAATGGCACTCCGCAGAAAGAGGGATGGTGAATGGACTGGCTGTTTGAACTTACAATGATGGAATACTTTATAGAGATTATTGATATTTTACTCGTGACCCTTGTCATTTACTATCTCATCACCTTAATCAGGGGGACACGAGCCGTTCAGCTTTTGAAGGGTCTGTTCGTCATTGTCGTCGCGTGGTTATTAAGCAGCTTTTTCGGCTTGAAGACGCTATCTTTTATTATCACACAGACGATGACGTACGGTGTGCTAGCCGTTTTGATCATCTTTCAACCAGAGCTGAGACGGGCGTTAGAGCAGCTCGGTAGAGGGAAGCTGTTCGCTAGAACCTCACATCCCGATGATGAAAAGTACGTCAAAGTCATTGAAGATACGGTAAAAGCCGTCCAGTACCTAGCGAAGCGTAGAATAGGGGCGCTCATTGTTTATGAACTGGAAACGGGCCTCAACGATTATGTTGAGACAGGGATAAACATAGACGGTCATGCCTCTTCAGAGCTACTGATTAATATCTTTATACCGAACACGCCCTTGCACGATGGGGCCGTTATCGTACGTAAAGATCAAGTAAAAGCAGCCGGCTGCTATCTCCCATTATCAGAGAATCCTTTTATTAGTAAAGAGCTGGGCACACGACACCGGGCCGCCCTCGGACTCAGTGAAATGACGGACTGTCTCGCGCTGATCGTCTCAGAGGAGACCGGACAATTATCCATCGCCAAAAACGGGGAAATTTATCGTGACCTCTCAGCAGAGGACGTCCATGAACGACTTGACACCGAGCTGCGACCGCAGCAGAAGGCAGCGCCGTCCTTCTGGTCAAGGGGGAAACATAATGGATAAAGTACTTCGTAGTAACGTCTTCTGGCTCGTGATTGCATTTGTACTTGCGGTCATGCTGTGGATGATTGTGAATATTGATCAGCCCCACGTGCCAGGACAACAACACAACGATGAAATCAGCGTAGAAAACGTGGACGTAGAAGTCATTTACGATGAAGAGCGTTACGCCTTAACGGAGGTTGAAGAGGATGTACGCATGATCCTGACGGGTCGCCGCTCTGTACTCTTTGCTAACCAACTTCGTACTGACCCTTATCGTGTGTACGCCGATCTATCTGGACTAGAAGCGGGTACCCATGACGTGCCTTTACAGCACGAAGGGTTCCCTGATGAACTTCAGGTTGAATTCATTCCGAGTCATATCCGTGTGGTATTGGAGGAGAAAGGGTTAGAATCCTATAACGTTGAACTGGTGCTTACCGGCGAGACCGAGGCAGGATTTGAAGTCGGCCAGCCTGCCGTCACACCGGATGAGGTATTCGCGATTGCGCCGGTATCAGTTTTAGAGCGTATTTCAACCATACGAGGGTACCTGAATATAGATAATGCAGATGAACGATTAAACGACGAAGTCGAACTGAAAGCTTATGATCGCGAAGGTAATGTGCTGGAAGTAGAGCTCAGTCCTGAGACAGCAGAAGTGGAAGTGCCTATTCATAGTCCAAGTACCACAGTGCCTTTGCGATTAGATCTTGTTAACTCGTTACCAGATGGTCTGAGCTTCTCTCGTATTGCGCTTAATAGGGAGAGTGTGGAGGTGGCTGCCCCACTCGATGTATTGAACACGTTATCAGAAATTCCGGTGACGGTGGATTTATCCGAAATAGACGGATCCACGACGAAGGATGTGACGCTACCCCGAGAAAGGCAATGGATTTACTTACGTCCCCAAGAAGTAGAAGTCCAGGTCGAGGTGGGGCCAACCGTTAGTCGGACTTTTAACGATGTTCCTATTCAAGTCAGAGGCTTAGATGAAGCATATGAGGTTATCTTTGAAGACGATGAACAGGTACTATCAGAACTTGTCCTATCAGGGAGCCAGGAGCGGGTGAATGACCTGCAACAGGAGCAGTTAGACGTTTATATTGATGTGACAGATTTATCCCAGGGAGCGCACACCGTAGATATTGCAGTGGATCTCCCCTCATATATACAAGGAACCCCAGCAGAGGATCAGGTGAATATAACCATACAATCTCAACGTTCTATGAGTACAACAACTGAAGCGAACGAGGAAGAAGAAGGAGAGTGATTACCATGGGGAAGTATTTTGGAACAGATGGTGTCCGTGGCGTGGCCAATCTTGAGCTAACGCCTGAATTAGCATTTAAAATCGGTCGATGTGGAGGTCATGTACTAACCAAGGAAGCCCAAGACCCTAAAGTGCTCATCGGTCGAGATACGAGAGTGTCTGGACAGATGTTGGAAGGGGCATTAATCGCAGGTCTACTATCAGTAGGCATTGAAGTGATGCGTCTCGGTGTCATTTCTACACCAGGGGTGGCTTACTTAACGAAAGCTTTAGGTGCACATGCTGGCGTCATGATCTCTGCTTCCCATAACCCGGTTGCAGATAATGGTATTAAATTTTTCGGGCCAGACGGATTTAAATTACTCGATGAAAAAGAAGAAGAGATCGAGCAACTTTTAGACGCTAATGAAGATACACTCCCACGCCCAACAGGAGAAGCGATCGGTTATGTGAGCGACTACTTTGAAGGTGGGCAGAAGTACATCTCCTACCTTAAGTCGACCGTAAAAAATGACTTTGAAGGCTTACACATCGTGCTAGATTGTGCGCACGGTGCGGCTTCTTCCTTGGCGCCGCAGTTGTTTGGCGACTTGGGTGCCCAAATCACCACGATCGGTTCCAACCCTAATGGCTTTAACATCAATGAAGGTGTCGGATCCACACACATCGAAGCGCTACAGGAAACGGTCAAGGAAAAAGGGGCCGACCTCGGTCTCGCTTTCGATGGTGATGCAGACCGCCTAATCGCTGTTGATGAACACGGTGAAGTGGTCGACGGGGACCAGATCATGTACGTCTGTGCGCTAGCACTGAAAGAAAAAGGGAACCTGCAACAAAACACCGTTGTGGCCACAGTGATGAGCAACCTCGGCTTTTACAAAGCGCTGGAGGCGAAAGGGATTAACGTCGAGACCACCAAAGTAGGTGACCGCTACGTCATGGAAAAAATGCGTGAAGAAGGCTATACCATGGGTGGCGAACAGTCTGGACATATTATCTTCTTAGACTGCAATACAACCGGTGATGGCATGTTGTCCGCCTTACAGCTCGTTAATGTGGTGAAGGAATCAGGACAGTCACTCTCCAATCTGGTGCAAGATCTCACCATCTATCCGCAAACCATGGTGAATGTCCGAGTGACAGACAAATATCGTGTTATGGAAAATACGGCTGTACAGGCGCAAATTGAAAAAGTGGAAAAAGAAATGGACGGTAAAGGACGCGTGCTCGTCCGTGCGTCAGGTACAGAACCCCTCGTCCGTGTTATGGCTGAAGCAGAAGATGCGGTGCGCCTAGACGGTTGGGTGCAATCTATCGCTGACGTTGTCCAACAAGAGCTTGGCTTAGACGATTAAGCGTCTGTCGTTATCTAGCGCAAAGGGGTCACGAGCGACCCCTTTTTTTCATATTGTAAAAGTACCAAGTACCGCCAGAGAATTAAAGGGATTGACGAAAGTCCTAATAAGTGTGGTATATTGGAATTACGACTCAAGAAAGGAAGAGGAGGACCGAGGGAACAACTGCATATCTCAAGCGCCAGGGCTAGGAGGAGACCTAGCTGACGAGGTGGAGGTTTTATCGAGTATTCGGCGGATGCCTCCCTGCAGAACCCGCTGCAGTCAAGTCATGATACAAACCCTAGGGGTGACCCTAAGGTACAAAAATCATGACACGGATGATATGATAAATAATCTAAAATAAACGGAATGATAGGGGATCGCATCCCCTGTAAATCATATAGAGAGAACCATGCGCTCATGTTTACAGTGTGAGCGGTCCCCTATCAACGATAGGAGGAACGCAAACATGTGTGGTATTGTTGGATATATGGGAGCTAAGAACGCGAAGGACGTCGTATTATCAGGATTGAAACGTTTAGAGTATCGTGGATATGACTCCGCAGGTATCTGTGTCGTGAATGACGAGGACGTTAATATATACAAAGAAAAAGGTAAAATCAAAGCACTAGAAAGCTTAATCGGGGACGTTGAGATCGAAGGGACCGTTGGCATTGGCCACACACGTTGGGCCACGCACGGTGCGCCTACTCAGACGAACGCACACCCGCATCAAAGCTACTCTGGTCGATTTACCCTTGTCCATAACGGGATTATTGAGAACTATCAAGAGCTGAAGGATCAGTACGTGCCGAAGGTTGAACGCTTAAGTGAGACGGACACGGAGATTATTGTTCACCTTATCGATGCCTTCAGTCAAAAAGGGTACGAAACAGAAGACGCGTTCCGTCAGGTACTCAATCTCCTAGACGGTTCATACGCGATTGCCCTCATAGACCGTGAAGACACGTCTAAGATTTATGCGGCGAAGAACAAGAGTCCGCTTTTGGCCGGGATTACCGAGAACGGAGAAAACATGGTCGCCAGTGACGCAACAGCGATGATTCACGTCACAAACGAATTCAAGGAACTTAGAGATCTTGAGTACGTCGTTTTTGATCGTGACACTCTAACGATTAAGAACTATGACGGCGAGATCATCGACCGTGAAACGTACACCGTCGACTGGGATATCAGCTCCGTTGAAACGGGTCAATACGACCACTTCATGCTGAAGGAAATCGATGAACAACCGACCGTGATGCGTAACATCATCAGTCAATACCAAGACGAAGACGGACAGCTCAATATCGGTAAAGAGTTGGATGGACTCAGTGTGCCTCGACGCGTACACATCGTTGCCTGCGGAACCAGTTATCATGCGGGGCTAGTCGGTAAAAGTATTATCGAGAACATCGCCCGTATCCCAACTGAAGTGCATATCGCTTCTGAATATATGTACGCTAACCCGATTATTGAAGACGATGTTCTATTTATCTTCATTAGTCAATCTGGGGAAACGGCAGACTCTCGCGGTGTGCTGAACCAAGTGAAAGAACAAGGCCACCGTACCTTGACGATCACGAACGTGCAAGGCAGTACGCTCTACCGTGAAGCAGACTATAAGCTCCTCACGCACGCAGGACCTGAGATTGCAGTTGCTTCTACCAAAGCGTACACGGCTCAAATTGCTGTTATGGCTCTATTTGCCATCTACCTAGAAGCAGAGCAGAACCTAGAGAACAACATCGACATGTTCCATGAGCTCAGAACGATCTCAACAGCGATGGAACAGCTGAAGGACATGAAAGACAAAGCGAAAGACATTGTCGATGAGTATCTCACAGGTGTACGCAGCTGCTTCTTCATCGGTCGTCAAGCAGACTATAACGTTGTTATCGAGGGTGCATTGAAGCTGAAGGAAATCTCCTATATCCAAGCGGAAGGATACGCAGGAGGAGAGCTGAAGCACGGGACCATTGCCCTTATTGAAGACGGCACCCCAGTCTTCACCGTCATTACCGACCCACAGATCGCTAAGAATACGCGGAGTAATGCACAAGAAGTAGAAGCACGCGGCGCAAACACATGCACCATCGTGGCCAAAGGATTAGATCGTGAAGGAGACGCATGGGTATTACCGGACGTTCATCCGTTACTCACACCACTCGTCTCTGTCATCCCACTACAGCTGATTTCTTACTACGCTGCCCTCCAACGCGGCTGCGACGTCGATAAGCCAAGAAACTTGGCGAAGTCAGTGACAGTGGAGTAAGTGAAGCACCTATCATTCCTAAGTTTTGTTGAGTAATAAAAAAGTTGTTTAATTTATAATAAAGTCTTTAATTCATAATAAAGTTGTTTAAAAAACGCATGTTGGAGTATACCTTAATTAACTCCGAACATGCGTTTTTTTTGGAAGTAGAGGTGATTTTGTCTTGAATACAACTGATTTAATGTCTTGAATTGGCTGGGGATATCGATTCGACTGGTAGTATTGGGGCCGTTGATTATTTCCAGTCGAAGAAAAAGAGAATTTTCAGAGGGAGAATAAAAGAGTCTTGTTTTTATGGTTACAATAATTTAAGTATTATTCCATTAACGAGCCAGATTGTTGAATAGAAGGAATCTGGAAATGGACTGCGAAAATGACGATTAAATACGGGTCCCATTTTGCTTAAAATGCAAAAAAATACGGGGGTTATAGAATACAATCATTGTATAATGGGTCCCATCGGATTGAGGTAAAAGGAATGGATTTTGAAGTGTTTGCAGGGGATTTAGTGGTAATTTCGATATCATTTTTATAATTTATATGTTTACAATTGTGCCCTACCTGAGTATAATATGAATTACAGAGGATATACTAATTGACGGTATTGAGATTCAATCAGACACAATTATGGGATGAAGGCAGGGGTGGCTCCTCTGTCTTCTTTCGTTTATAGGGGTGTCCCCTCTTCACCAACATTCACACACTCCCTGGAGGATTTGAGGTTTATGGGTAAGACCTCAGGACGGTTGGCTAGACCGGAGAACGTTAGATTCGAGTTAAACACCCCTACATGTTACAGAACGGTAAACAGTATAACAATTGCAGTTACAAGTTTAACTACCGCAATAAGTAGGTCGAGCGTTTTGACGGTTATTGATTTCAATCAAACTCCCTCCTTTGCTGAGAAATTCGGGAGTGTTCCTTAGGGAATATTTTACCACAGAAAAAATGGCAAATTAACACATTGTATTAATAATTTTTAGTATACGAAAACACATGTGCTGTTTCGTATTTTTTTTGCCGTAATTTCATTCATCACTCGACCCTAGAGCTACAAAGATATGACCTAAACCGACATATCCGGAGGAAAAAGGTTTATAATGATGGGGCTCTTAATGGTAACGTGTTGGCTTCTTTTTCGATTGATCTAGCAGATGATGTAGAAGGGGTTCTGGACACTAAGGGATTTGCAGAATATTAGTCGGAAGTACGCTTGCTTTAGCACGTAAAGATTTGGTTTGATTCATCTTGATGCGCATCCAGACTATTACCACAGGGGAAATAAAACATATGCTGTTGCTGGAGGCATGGCTTTAGCCATTATAACGGGAAAAGGCACAGACATTTTATCGAATTTAGAGAACCGGAAACCTTATGTTAAAAGTAAACATGTACTTACATTAGGTTACCGTGAATCTGATCCTGAGCAAGATATTATTGCAGAAGCCGAGATGGATGAGATTTCTTGTTGGAGTGCCGAATACGTAGTGCGGGGCATTATACTGCAGTAAAATGATCAAAGATGAGCCAATGAGTAACATTTCAAAAGCCCAGTAAATGAAAAGTGGAACTGTTGAAAGATGCGGCTTTTCGCCATCTTTTTATTGAAAAAATGTATTGAAAAACGTAAAATAGTAGACTCAACTTTCGCCATGAAAATTGAACTGCACTTTTTAATCAAATTCCAAATTCAGTAAGAGGTTTGTAGCATATATTAATTATGCATATCCATAACATCACTTATGATGTAAGTGTTATGCGGGGAGGATGAAATGGAATATCTCATACATACAATACTGCACTTTTTGGTAGGTGTCAGTATGTCCTATATTTTGTTTAACAAGGATGTCTTATCGAAGAAAAAACGAAGCATCATGTTTTTGTTTGGAGGGGCAGCTGCTGTTTCACCAGATATCACAAAGTTTTTTGGCGATTTATTCGGTCACGCCATTTTTTCAGTACCACTGTTTGGCTTACTCTTTACCGTAGCTTTTCGTATCTTTATTAAAGATTTTTCATTTGTGAAGACCTTTATTACTTTTTCAATAACTGTTTTAATGGGTCATATTTTTATAGATTATATTGGAAATGGCGTAGCCTTTCTCTTTCCTTTTGTTAAAAGAGAATTTGATTTTCATATCATCGCCAGTGTGGATTTTGTGATGATCATCACTTTGCTTATCAGCGTTATTATTGGATTGTTTCATCATAAAGGTAGAGTCATGATTCTTACGGGTTCGATCTTGATCTGTTTATATCTTGGACTTCTGTCAACTTCTAAAGTCCAACTTGAACATACATTAAAAAATAAATATGGTGCTGAGGAAGTACAACTGCTACTGACCTATCCAAGTCATAGTCAATGGGGTCGTTGGAATTTCCAAGTAAGGACTGATGAGGTATGGGTAAATGGTTATTCTCCCATTCATAAGACAGACATCAATTTCGAAAGTGAAAGGGAAGTAAGATCTTAAAATAAATTCTTCACTAAAGGGGGGCGTTTCTGTAGGAAGCAGGAACGCTCTTTCACTAAAGAAGCAGGCAACAAAAAGGTTGTCGAGGTGCTTGATATCGACAACCTCTTTTCAATCAATAATGGAACGGCAGATAAATGACCCTTTACAGCAAGTTTACTTGGCAATAGACGTTTTAGTGTTAAGCTCACTATACTTTTTAAAATTGTCTAAAATCGCTTGCCAGCCTTCTTTTTGCATCTCAATCTCATTGGTATTTTCTGCTTCAAACGCTTCAGTTACTCTAGTCTGGTTGCCAAGACTAACAAAAGTAACAGTCGTCTTTCGTCCATCTTCAAGAGAGAATGCAATACATTCATTTTTTCTCACTTCATCATAAACGCCAGCAAAATCGAATCCAAAACTGCCATCCTTTGCTTCCATTCTTGTAACAAATTTTCCGCCAACCCGTAAATCATTGTCGGCTTTTGGTGCATGCCATTCGTCAGTAGCAAAACACCATTGTGTTATATGCTTTGGTTCTGTCCAATACTCCCAGACTTCCTCGACAGGTGCATGAACTGTCGTTTCTACTGTTATCGTTACAGGTTTACTTGATCCCATTACATGACCTCCAAATATGATATTTCAAAATTTTAATTTTACCTACATCTAGAGTAGCATATAAGGGAGACCAGGGTTTCTTTTAGATTGCTGTTTTAGTACTCCAAGTATAGTACATATCTTAGATAAGCAGGAGTTTTTCACTAAATAAGCACGTTGATTAAGCAATAATTGAAAAAGACAATTTAAAAGCTAGAGTTATGCTAATATAGTAAATAAAAAGGGCAGGGATTATGATGATTAGAAAATGGCTGAAGTGGATCATAATACGCATTCCAGTGGCTTTATTTTTAATTTTTGCGTTAACATTTGTACCCCATAAAGTCGTAAATTTAGACCCAAATCATGTTTCTAAGATAACAGTTTTTGATGGGAACACTGGTCATGAAATCGAGATTACTGAAGAAAGCGACATCAACCATATTATTAATAATTTGAATGGGGTCACTTTCCAAAAAGGGAAGCCTTCATTTGGGGTGATGGGTTATAGGTTTAGAACAACCATTTTTGATGATGAAGGGAAAAAGATCAAAGAACTAACAATAAATTCAGACGCTACAATAAGGTACAAGGGGTTTTTCCATACATCAGTCAATCATGCAATCGACTATGATTATATAGAGGAGTTGGTTAGTAAATAAAACTTATAGAGGTAACTAGAACGAGGAGAATTGGAAGGTCTAACCTGGACGATCACTGAAATCCTTAGAAAGTATGGCGAACTTTAGAAATTGGAAGTGGTTAAAATTAAAAATCTTGATGTCATCGTTATTGGAGCTGGACAAGCCGGTTTATCTATGAGCTATTATTTGAAACAGGAAAATATTCGCCACATTGTAGTAGATGCACATGATCAAGTAGGGGATTCTTGGAGAAAGAGATACGATTCTTTAGTGTTGTTTACACCTCGTAGTTATAGTTCATTACCTCAACTTGATCTTGAGGGAAACCCAGTTGAATACCCTTCAAAAGACGATGTGGCCAACTACTTATCCATATATGCTGAAAAGTTTGATTTACCTATTAAAATGAATACAGAAGTGATCTCCATAAAAGAACAATCAAACCAAAAGATTGTCATAACCTCACAAGCTACTTACCATGCAAAAATAGTCGTGGTTGCAACTGGTCCTTTTCAGACGCCATTTGTTCCAAAAATGGCTAAGAATTTGGACTCAAACGTTTATCAAGTTCATTCCTCCAAGTATAAGAACCCATCCGAATTAAACCGAGGGACTACCTTAATTGTTGGGGCTGGAAACTCGGGATTACAAATAGCGACGGAGATTGCTAAACACAAGAAAGTTTACGTTTCAGAAGGTCGTAAGCGAAAGGTTTTACCAAAGAAGATACTAAATAAGAGTATTTTTTGGTGGTTTGAAAAACTTAAAATATCCGATGTGTCCAATGATTCAAAAATAGGACAGCTCATTAGAAACAATGACCCAATTATCGGTAAAGAACATAGAAAGTATGTTAAAAGTGGTCAGATAATACAGAAAAAAAGATTAGACAAAATACAAGGAAACAATGTCATTTTTGAAAACAAGGAGTCATTAGAGATCGATAATGTCATTTGGTGTACAGGGTTTTGTTTTGACTATTCCTGGATTAATATTAGCGGAGTTGTAAGTAATTCCGGTCAGCCAAAACATAAACGTGGTATAAGCCCCGTCAAAGGTTTATATTTTCTAGGCTTGTCGTGGCAACATACTAGAGGATCAGCGTTGTTATTAGGGGTTTCAAAGGATGCAAAATATTTAATTGATAAAATTAAAAAAGATCTTCTGGCGGTCATTTGATCAAAAAAATGGAGCGAGGGTGTTTTTGATGACAAATAGTAAAAAGAGTCGTAAGGTGGATGGATTCATAAAAAAAGCCAAAAGGTCTGAAACGCGAAAGTCAAGAATTGAAAAATATGTGCAGCACATTCTCAATGGAAAGGGTTTAAATGATGTGTAAAATAAAGTAAACTGTGTCGAATAATAAGTGAAGGAGTTCTTATTATGATTAAAGGATTATATGAAGCGCATTTGCCGGTCAAAGATTTGAAAAATTCAATTATATTTTATGAAAACTTGGGATTGGAGCTCGCTTGGCAAAGCGAGACCGTAGCCTTTTTCTGGATTGTTAAGGGGGAAAGCTGGCTGGGATTATGGGAAGGAGAAGAATATAAAACACCGTATGCTCCCTCGCTAAGGCATGTTGCGTTTACTATTGATTACAACGATATGAAAAACGCTGTAGAATGGTTAAGGAATAAAGGGATTTCGGCAGTCCCATTTGGAAATAGAACGTCAGTTGAACCGTTTGTAAGGCCATACCAAGGCAACGCTTCCGTTTATTTTAAAGACTTAGATGGTAATAGCTTAGAGTTTATGTGCTACATAGAGGTGCCAGATCATTTAAAAGATATTAATGAGCACCGCTCCTTACAAGAGTGGGAAAAACGACTAGCTGAAAGTTAGCATTTAGCGAAATGAAGCTGCCTAGTGGGCTCATTGATTATACAAATAATCGATCGATTCTTTAATCCCCCACAACAAAAACGACTTTTCCATAGCCATGGCCAACGTCTACTTCACGATGTGCCTCTATCGCTTCACCGAGGTTGAAAGTTTTCCGAACGTGGACACGGAGTGTGCCATTATCCACCAACTGCGTGAGTTTATTAAGACGAGCCTGCGATCGTTCACCACGTATGACTTTCACACCAGTTTTTTTAGCGAGGTGGCGTGAAGCGGTTGTGATAATCCGGTCTTTAGAAGGGACGAGTACAAGTGAGGCATGCAAAGCTTCGGGTCCTGCGGCATCAATTGCGGCATCAACCCCTTGAGGCGTTAATTGTTTCACTCTCTGGACTAAACCCTCCCCATACGTCACCGGCGTAGCGCCTAATGCACGTAGATAATCATGATTAGCCTCACTAGCAGTCCCTATCACTTCTGCACCTATTTCTTTAGCAAGCTGTACGGCCATTGTCCCCACGCCACCTGCTGCGGCGTGAATGAGCAGCGTATCTCCTCTCGAGACACCGATTTCCTCAAGTGCCATTAGTGCGGTTTGCCCCGACCCTGATAGGGCCCCTGCTTGAGCCCAGCTCATTTTATTAGGTTTTCTGACGACTTGGCTCGGATCGACGACAACATACTCGGCATGTGCGGACAGCATCGTCCAACCGATCACCTCTTCCCCTTGTCTTATTGCCTTCACATCCGATCCAACTTTATCGACAATGCCAGCAAACTCATTACCTAGGAGCTGTGGAGAATCGATAGTCATCTCTTTAAAAAAACCACTTCTTATCTTCGTATCGACAGGCTGTAAACCAGCAGCTTTTACCTTTATACGAATTTGATCCCTTTCCATTTTCGGCACGGTTACACGCGCCAGTCGCATGACCTCAGCATCCCCAAACTGATTAAAAACAGCTGCCTTCATTTCTTTAGTCATGAATGTATGCCTCCTTTTATATTTTCATTGTGTCCATTACGGTACATCCAGTGGTAAAGCAAGACTAGATTGACTAAGGTTAAAGCAAAAAATAGCAAATACACATTACTGTATACTCCTGAGCCTCCAAAGGGCGCCAAAGGATTAACAGGAATGCCACTTATCTGATCAAGCAAAGTGGAAGCGACAGCACCACTAATAGCTGTCGATAAAAAGTTGTTCAGACTATAAACGCCCATGCCAATACCTGAAACATGACTATTCATTGTGCTAGATACCCAATTGACTAATGTGGGTTGCATAAAAATATAGCCCACACTAGTAAAAACAAGGCAAACTGCAACACCTATTGCGGAATATCCTGATATAGACGACAAAGCGATAAGACCACTGCTAATGAGAAAGATGGCGAGTGACATCACAAATCGGTTTCCTTTGCGATCGATCATTTTCCCGCCGAAATAGCCTAAAAGAGCGGCACTCATGGCACCAGGAAAAAGGAGTAAACCGATCCGTGTTTCATTCAGTTTATAAACTTGACTAAAGAGAAGAGGTGTAATGATTAAAACACCGAAATTGACTGCTGCATTGATCGCCCCCATGAGTAATCCACGAAGATAATCACGGTTTCGGAATAACTTTAAAGGAATTAACGGTGAAGATGATCTTTTTTGCTGTGTGATAAAAAGGAACAATGCACACATACTTATGAGTAGAGGTACAATGTTGAGCATGGTGATGGACAGCATGAAACTGACAATCGTGATGACAAGTAAAGCAGCAGCAACGTAATTGAGCTTAGTTGTCTTTTTAAGATCTTCTGTAGGCAACCACCTGTAAGCCAAAGGTAATGTCAAAATATTCGCTAGCGAGAATACAAACAACGCTTTCCAATGCCAAGCCCCCACTATAAAACCTCCGATAATGGGCCCCACAGCACCGGAAAAAGCTAATACTGCCGAAACGATTCCAAGTGCGCGGCCTCGGCGTTCTGCTTTAACGAAGCGAATAGGAATGAGCATCGATAACGTTGGAATAGATGAGGCACCAATCCCTTGCAAAAGGCGACTCACAATTAATAAATAAAAATGTTGAGAGGCTAGCCCCACGATTGAACCTATAGAAAAAAATATAATCCCAAATAACGTCAGTTTTCTAATACCATATAAGTCTGCTAATTTGCCATAAACTAAAGCGCCAATCGCGTATATCATCCCGAAAATCGTGACAACCCAGCTCGTGGCACTTAAACTGACATCGAACTCCCGAGATATATCAGCTAATGCGACGTTGAACATCATGATATTCATCGCTGAAAAAGGAATCATGATACACAGCAGCTGAATCAAACGTTTTTCCCGTGGATTGAATTGAACGTTCTTTGTTGTTTGATTATGAGGGGATACCATTTGTTTCACTGTGGTTGCGCCTCCAAACTTTTTTCTTTTGCTCAGCTCCATTATAATGTTGAGGACACATAAATAAAAATTTATATTTAATTATGTTAGCATAAGCAATTGATTATAATGATAAGGAGGGCTATGTATGGACTTGCTTCAACTAAAGTATTTTCAAAAGGTGGCCCAACTCAAGCATATAACCCAAGCAGCCCAGGAGCTCCATATTACTCAGCCTGCACTAAGTCAAACGATTGCTAAGTTGGAAAAGGATCTTGGGGTCCCCTTATTTAATCGAGAGGAAAGGCGCATTCAGTTAAATCGTTATGGCGAAGCCTTTTTAGCAAAAGTGAACATTGCATTAAATGCACTAGAGGAAGGGAGAAGAGAAATTGACGATATGGCGGGGTTAAATCAAGGAAAAATAGCCTTGGACACGACCTTTATCCCGCACTTTCCTAATGTAATCAATCAATTTACTGAGCAATATCCGAATGTTAGCTTTGATATTTCACACGCTCCTTCACAGGAAATAAAGGAAGCGTTGCTGGTAAAAGGAGAGATAGACTTCTGTATCACGTGTCACCCAATTGAGTATAAAGGGTTTCAAAATGTCCCGATACAAAAAGAGAAGATTGTACTCGCTGTCCCGAGAACGCACCCCTTTGCTGAGACTTCCCATATAGAACTTGGGGCAGCATCAAGTGAACCGTTTATTGGTTTTAGAAAGGGACGTCAATTTCGACAAATGACAGATGATTTATGTCTAGAAGCTGGATTTGAAGCAAATATTGTGTGTGAAACAGATGAACCCCAAATCATCAATGACTTGGTTGCATCAAGACTTGGGATCGCCTTACTTCCTCAATCGTTACTGGATGATAACGAGTTAACAACCCATGTACATATTAAAAAACCAGCTGCTGAGCGAATCTATTATTTATCATGGAAGGAAGGACGATATATATCGCGTGCAGCCCAAACATTTCGTGATTTTCTGATTGAGCACTTTACCCGGCTAGAAAACGAATCAACTCATAACAAACCAGGGCAAAACGACGGTAGGTAACAATTTATAAAAACTTTAGAACTTCCTCCTATACTGAACCTATATACAAGAAAAGGTTTTATAAATACCAAATAATGAGACAAAAAGGGTGCGATGAACGCACCCTAAATATGTTTTAATCTGTTATCAAATGATACGCTTTTAAAATATCAATCGTCGTCTTTTTGGCATCTGCTGATGTACTGGCCATATTAGTGGCAAAAGCGTACGCTTGATTCTCTGTTTTAATAAACCCAACGTACCAACCTATCCCTGACCCTTGACCGGTTTTCGCATAAAGAATGTAGTCGTCCCCATCCCCTTCCATCTGAATCATCATCCGTTTCACGGTTTTCATGACATCTTGATCAAATGGAAGGTCTTCATGATACAAAGCCTCCATGAAACGAGCTTGTTCTATTGGTGTAATTTGCAGTGAGCTACTTAACCAAAATTGGTCTATGCCACCACTAATATCTTGGTTGCCGTATGTTATGTTGTCAATCCACTCCTGCATACGTTCCTCTCCAATATCACGGGCCATCGCTCGATAATACCAAACAACGGAGTGTCTTAGCCCAGACCCGAGTGTATGGTCTTGATTCCATACCTCAATGGCTCTCTCTTTTCCGTCCCAATATTTGATATCATATTCATCTACTACAGCCCCGACCTGTAACCCGATAAGAGAATGAGGGACTTTAAATGTGGATTGGGGGGCAAACGCTTGATTGGCTCGCTCTTCGTTGTAGATATAAGTCGATTCTTTGTTCATATCTCGAAAAACAAAAGTGCCATCCTTTCCTTCAAAAAATTGATCGACCTCCATATGGTTGACATTTAACGGCTTATCTTGGTTACTGGCTGCTTGGGTCGGTTGCTCCTCAAGAACAGTACAACCAGTCAAAAAAAGACCAAGTATAGCAAGTAGGGCCATCCGTTTAATTTTCAATATTCTGTCTCCTCTCATTTCAAGTGATTAAAATCTAATAGATCTTGCAATGCCATAGAACGCGTTCTGGGTAAGGCTCTAGCACTTTTAGTTTCTTCTTCTTTGTATTCTTGCCAACATGTTTAGCTATTCAAATATTACACTTGTAATATTTTCGTGTCAAGGATTTACCTTTTTTCTCTGCTTCAATGAATTGAATGAAGCAAGTTGACTCCGTAATGACTTAGGGTGAAGGCTTAGCCAAATTTGTGCGTGATCGATGGCCTATTTTGTGGGACACAACAAATGTATGGTCGGGACGAAACACACCCCTGTAGGTTGAAAGGCCTATACGGGTGTGTTTTTTTTTGGACTTTAAAATAATCTAATAGTCGATGAATCGTGTCCTACACCAAAAAATTAGAAGTAATCACATTGTCTTATTTACAAAACTAACCATTTGGTATATGATTTAAATCGTAACAATTATTATTTATAATTCTAAATGGGATGTAGTACATGAGAGAGCTATCAGAGAAAAAGAGGAGTGGGGGCGTCATGAAAAAACAAATGATTGTTTACATCACGATTTTGATGGTCGGCATGTTCCTATCTGGTTGTTTAAGTGAAGAGGGGACAACCAACATACAGAGGGAAACGGGAAATCAGTCATCTGGTGACCATAAATCTTTAACAGTATTATTCAGTTTCGCTTCAAGTTCATTGGATCCACATCAAGATTGGATGCCAGTGCCGGCAGGAATGGCTGAAACATTAGTTAAGGTTGATGAGAATTTGGAGATACAGCCATGGTTAGCGGAATCATGGGAACAAATCGACGAGAGGACCTGGGTTTTTAACATCCGAGAGGGTGTGAAGTTTCATGATGGCACGAGCGTGGATGCGGAAGCAGTGAAAGCCTCTTTTGAACGAGCAATGGAGGTCAATAGGGCCGTCGCATCCACATTGAAGATAGAGGACATGGAAGCCACAGGGCAAGCGCTCACGTTTATCACATCAGAGCCTTATCCTGCTTTGCTCACTGAATTGGTACATACGAACACGGCGGTGATAAAGGTTGATGCAGAGGACATCGGGACACAGCCGATCGCCACAGGGCCGTTTAAAGTCACTGACTTCACGCCTCAAGTGGAGATTCAGTTAGAACGCTTTGAGGATTACTGGGACGGCATGCCTAATCTCAATGAGGTAACAGTCACCTTTAACTCAGATAGTAACGTGCGCTCCCTTGCCCTGCAGTCAGGGGAAGCAGATATTGCTTTTCATCTATCGCCAGAAGCATTGGAGCCGGTAGAGCTGAGCGAGGATTTACGAATAGAGTCTATAACCAGTTTACGGGCTCACTTCCTCCTTTATAATATGCAGCATCCGGCATTACAAGATCACAACGTGCGTAAAGCATTGGATCTGATCGTGAACAGGCCCGTGATGGTGCGCGAAATCATGAACGGACATGGAACACAAGCCAATGGGCCGTACAATCCCGACTTACCCTTTGCCACTGAACAGGCAGGTGACACGTACGATCCCTCCCTTGCAGAAGCGCTGCTGATTGACGCCGGCTATGATAAAAATGAAGCTGGTTTCATGCAAAAAGACGGTGAACCACTGAGTTTCACTTTAGCCACGTATCAGGGACGTCCTGAGCTACCTGTCATAGCGCAATACCTACAGTCCGAAGCTGCTGCTATAGGAGTAGACATGAATGTTGTCACCGTCGAAAACATTGAAAGCTACCTATGGGAGCAACAGGACGAATGGGACATCGTCACCTACAGTAATATGACCGCTCCTCGGGGGGACGGGGGCTACTTTTTGAATGTCGCTTATGGACCAGACGGCTCTTTAAACCCGGGACACATACATATCCCAGAGCTCAACGATATCAGGCAGCAGTTGAATGCCACGGCTGATAGAGAAGAACGGGTCGCACTACAACAAGCCGCGACAGCCATCATCCAAGATGAGATCCTACATTCCTTTATGCTATATCCCCATATCATTGTGGGGGTACATGAGCGGGTTACGAATTGGCGTCCCGGTGCGGTAGAGTATTATATCATTGACCATAAAATGGACGTGGCATGGTAGGGCATGGGTTGTGTACTATGCCTGTTAAGCCGTGTATTTTCTTTCTAGATTCTTAGCGAGGGACAATGGAGAAGGTGAGCAATCATGCGGAGAATGTTATCTATTATAGGGGCTAGAATGGGGCAGCTGGTCATCATGGTATTCGTGTTATCTTTGGCCACTTTTGTGCTCATGAAGGTCACACCAGGAGACCCGATCAGATCTATACTAAACGTAGACGAGATCGCCACGACCACAGCTGAAGAAGAGCAATTACTCAAAGAGTATGGTTTTGATCAACCTTTACTCACGCAATATACTCAGTGGCTAAAGGGTGTTGTTCAGTTGGATTTAGGCCTATCAATGATATCCTCAGAGCCCGTTTTAGGTATGATCATGAGTCGATTACCTGCCACGCTTGCTTTGACCGCTGGAGGTTTTATGGTTCTCCTATGTATCACAGTGCCCTTAGGTTTAGTAGGGGCATTGTACGAAGGTCGGTGGCCGGATTATGTGACACGCTGGATAGCACTGCTCGGTGCCTCCATTCCGAGTTTTTGGTTAGGGTTGCTGTTCATCTACTTTTTTTCGTTAAAGTTAAACCTGCTCCCCGTTATGGGGATGGGGTCTATCGAACATTATATCCTACCTTCAGTAACACTAGGGATGGCCATGGCGCCCATGTATATTCGCCTACTGAGAGAACGCCTGATTACGACGTTACAAAGCTCGTATATCGAAGCGGCTAGGGCAAGGGGCTTGCGTGAATCTACCATATTGTTCGGACACGCGCTCAAAGGGAGTCTTATGTCTGTGGTCACCTTGTTCGGGTTAAGTATGGGAAGTCTACTGGGGGGCATTACGGTGATTGAAATGCTATTCTCCTGGCCTGGCATGGGAGAACTTATTGTACAAGCCGTGATGGACCGTGACTATCCCGTCATCCAGGGTTACATTCTTATCGTGGGTTGTCTTGTGGTATTGATTAATCTTGTTGTGGATTTGACGTATGGCTTGTTAAACCCCGAGATCCAGCATGGAAAGGAGTGGGCATCATGAGCGTCGCGCAAACCAGAATGACAGCACGTGCGCGTCATCCCAGTTTGATTGTGGGCCTGGTATTGGCGACTTGTCTAGCTATTGTGGCATGCTTTGGTGGCAGCCTTGCCCCCCACGATCCATTTTATGTGGACATGGAAAACAGGCTACAAAGTGCCTCAGTGACTCATTGGTTAGGAACGGACCACCTAGGACGAGATGTTTTCTCCAGGATTGTCTATGGCGCCCAATTGACCGTCGGCCTAAGCGTGTTGGCCATTCTCATGTCTGTCGGCATAGGCGTCCCGATCGGTCTGGTTTCTGGGTATCTAGGTGGGAAGCTGGATGCTTTTTTTATGAGAATAATCGATGGTATTCTGGCTTTTCCTGACTTTATTCTGGCGGTGGCGATCGCTGGCATTTTAGGCCCGAGTTTAACGAATATTATCATGGCCATTGTACTGGTGCGCTGGATTATGTACGCTCGTGTCGTCCGCGGTCTTGTCCTCGCTGAAAAAGAGCAAGCATATGTCCTCGTATCAAGACTCGCTTGTTCCCATCCCTTGAAAACGATTCGGTTGCATATATGGCCGCATGTGTTACCAGATATCATTGTGATGGTTGCCATTGATGTCGGCAAGGTCATACTACTCATCTCTAGCCTGTCCTATATCGGCCTTGGTGCCCAGCCGCCTATGCCAGAGTGGGGGGCCATGCTCAATGATGGGCAAGGATTCTTCCAGGTCAATCCGGCTCTTATGATCTATCCAGGCCTCGCCATCATAATGACCGTACTGTGTTGCCAGTTGCTAGGGGACGGTTTAAAAAGCTACTTCGACATTCGTAAAAGGAGGGGTGAAGGGTGAAGAAACCATTGATCACCATTCAAGATGTACATATCAGCACGCGGACAGGAGAGACTTTAGTCAATCGCCTAAACTTCGAGGTAGCACCTGGGGAGGTGTTAGGTTTGATAGGCGAAAGTGGTAGCGGTAAGAGCTTAACGGCCAAAGCGATTATGGGTCTCCTACCAGAACATTTGTCTGTCCAAGGGCAGGTCTATTACCGTGATCACGATCTGCTCAGTATGCCCTTTGCGAACCGACGCAAATTACTAGGAAAAGAAATTGGGCTCATTTTTCAGGATTACCGTGGGAGCTTCACACCGTTCATCAAAGTGGGCAAACAACTTGTAGAAACGATCGTGACCCATACGAACCTAAGCAAGAAAGAAGCTCAGAAGAAGGTTGACCAGGTCTTAGCGCAAGTGGGGCTCGATCCAGCCCGCGTATATCGCCGTTATCCCTTCCAACTTAGCGGGGGACAAATCCAACGTGCTGCCATCGCCATGGCGCTTGCGCTGAAGCCATCCCTTCTGATATGCGATGAAATCACCACCGCACTAGATGTGATGAACGCTGAAAAAGTCATGAATTATAT
Source organism: Caldalkalibacillus salinus (assembly GCF_016745835.1). NCBI lineage: Bacteria > Bacillati > Bacillota > Bacilli > Caryophanales > Bacillaceae > Caldalkalibacillus > Caldalkalibacillus salinus. The sequence continues at coordinate 95,069 of NZ_JAERVL010000028.1, forward strand.
TGACCAAGTCCAACGTGAAACAGGCTGTGCAGTGCTTTTAATCACTCATGACCTCGCCCAAGCATACAGGCGGACTAACCGGATGTGTGTCATGCATCAAGGGCAAATCGTTGAAAAGGGTGTTCCAGTGCAGATACGTGATAATCCTCAGCATCCGTACACGAAAAGATTAAGCACAAGTCTATTGGCTCTTCCGGAAGAAGAGGCACATAAGAAACGTGAAAGCGTGGGTGTTCTATGAGTCAATTAGTCGTCGATGGTTTAACGAAGATCTACAGTAAGAGTGTACAAGCGTTAGACGATGTGACCTTCCGTGTTAACAAAGGGGAAAGTGTGGGCATTATCGGAGAGAGCGGAAGTGGCAAAAGCACGCTAGCGAAGGTGCTTCTCGGATTAGAAACCTATGCAACAGGACGCGTCATATTTCAGAGAATCACCATTCCCCCAAAGAAGCGCGACCTCATGCGGCAGTATCGACAGAATATGCAGCTGATTGTCCAAGACAGTCACACGGCATTGAATCCCAAGCTGCCAATATGGAAAAGCTTGCTTGAGCCCTTAGATAATTTTAAGGCATTGACACCTTCCTTTATCCCAGCGGAAGGTCTATCCCGTCAAGCTATGGCTGAAGCGCTGTTAGAGAGAGTGGGTTTAGATAAGCGTATGGCGAGACGTTACCCAAGTGAATTAAGTGGTGGGCAGAAGCAGCGGGTCAGTATCGCCAGGGCGGTGAGTATTGAGCCGACGATGTTGATCTGTGATGAACCTACAGCAAGCTTAGATATGACAGTGCAAGTAGACATTCTTAACTTACTAAAAGAGATTCAAAACCAAACGCATATGACCGTCCTTTTCATTTCTCATGATATTCGATCCGTTACTTATCTGTGTGACCGCGTGATGGTACTCAAAGAAGGGAGAATCGTTGACCAGTTTGCTATAGAAGCACTTTATGATCGAGAGCGTCACGCCTACACACAAGCCCTGATTAGAGCGGTAACAGTATCCTGACGTAGTCTTTTTTAACGCAGTAAATCATAATGATAACGATTTATAATAACAGATGAAGCGACAAGGAGATATACGCTATGCGAACGGAATTGAAAGGCCATAAGGATACCACGGAGGTGTTGTCCCACAACGCTTTCTTGATGCTGGCCATTCCCCTGATCATATCGACCTTCACAACACCTTTGTTGGGAGCCGTGGATACCGCTGTGGTGGGTCACTTGAGTCATCCGTCTTACATCGGAGGAGTGGCCGTAGGGACGCTTATCTTTAACACATTATATTGGCTATTAGGATTTTTGCGGCTGAGCACCTCAGGTTTTTCCGCCCAAGCGCACGGTGTTGGAAAAGAACACGACGTCTATATTATCCCAACTACAAGCAGCCTTTACAGACCATGAGCAACCCGTTGGCCAGTCCGACCGCTTGTCACCTTAATATACTCCCTATCTCATTTAATTGTTAAAAAATAGAAAGGAAAGATGCCACTTTTAGCGAAATAGTAAAGAGCAAACGTGAGGCAGCATGTGAGTATCATTTGTACTACAAATCTATCAGCGAAGATTGAGGAGTCTTGACTGGTGATTGTGAGGATTGTGAGGGGGAAACCAAATGAAAAAGCTTTTTGGCAACCGATCATTTTTAATTATGTGGCTAGCACAATTTGCATCGGGATTAGGCAGTACTTTTGCAACCTTTGTGACGTCCGTCCTTGTCTATCACATGACGGGATCAAAAATAGCCATGGGTGGGATTTGGATAGCTTATTTTGTCCCAAAGCTTATCATGTCCATTGTTTCAGGACCATACATTGATCGTCTTGATTATAAAAAGATCATGATCTTTTCTGAATTGGGCTTACCCCTGTCAAGTAGACATTGTAAAAAAAGACT